>CADCUA010000759.1 GCA_902805755.1 uncultured Lysobacter sp. | reverse complement strand
GGAACGGTGCGAGGTGCTCCTTCACCGCGCACGGGCCCACGCCCGGGCCGCCGCCGCCGTGCGGGATGCAGAACGTCTTGTGCAGGTTGAGGTGCGAGACGTCCGAGCCCCACTTGCCGGGCTTCGCGACGCCGACCAGCGCATTCATGTTCGCGCCGTCGGTGTACACCTGGCCGCCGTGCTGGTGCACGATCTCGCAGATCTCGACGATGTCCTCCTCGAACACGCCGTGCGTGGACGGGTAGGTGATCATCAGCGCGGCGAGGCGGTCGGAGTACTTCTCGGCCTTCGCGCGCATGTCGGCGACATCGACGTTGCCATTCGCGTCGCACTTCGTCACCACCACCTGCATGCCGCACATCTGCGCCGAGGCCGGGTTGGTGCCGTGCGCCGATTCCGGGATCAGGCAGATGTCGCGGTGGCCTTCGCCGCGCGCGTCGTGGTACGCCTGGATCGCCAGCAGGCCCGCGAATTCGCCCTGCGCGCCGGAGTTCGGCTGCAGGCTGACCGCGTCGTAGCCGGTGCATTCGACCAGCATCGCCTCGAGCTCGCCGATGAGCTGGCGGTAGCCCTCGGTCTGGTCTTCCGGCGCGAGCGGATGGATGTTCGCGAACTCCGGCCACGTCACCGGGATCATCTCGGCGGTCGCATTGAGCTTCATCGTGCAGCTGCCGAGCGGGATCATCGTGCGGTCGAGCGCGAGATCCTTGTCGGCAAGCGAGCGCAGGTAGCGCAGCAGCTCATGTTCGCTGTGGTGCGTGTTGAACACCGGATGCTGGAGGAACTTGCTGTGGCGCAGCAGGCCGCCCGGCAGCGAATCGGCAACGCTCGCATCGAGTGCATCGATGTCGGTGATGTTCGCGCCGAACAGCGCGGCGATGTCGACGATGTCCTGGCGCGTGGTGGTCTCGTCCAGGCTGATGCCCAGGCTGCGGCCGTCGATCTCGCGCAGGTTGATGCCGGCCTCGCGGGCGCGGGCATGGATTGCGTTCGCGTCGACATCGACCACGTGCAGCGTGTCGAAGAAGTCCGGGCCCACGGTCACGCGCGCCTGGCGCAGCGCCGCGGCGAGGATCGCGGCGAGGCGGTGCGTGCGGCGCGCGATGCGGGTGAGGCCTTCGGCGCCGTGATAGACCGCGTACATGCTCGCCATCACCGCGAGCAGTACCTGCGCGGTACAGATGTTGCTGGTCGCCTTTTCGCGGCGGATGTGCTGCTCGCGCGTCTGCAGCGTGAGGCGGTAGGCCGGCTTGCCTTCGGCATCGATCGACACGCCGATCAGGCGGCCCGGCATCGAGCGCTTGTAGGCATCGCGGCACGCGAGGAACGCCGCGTGCGGGCCGCCGAAACCGAATGGCACGCCGAAGCGTTGGGTGTTGCCGACGACGATGTCGGCGCCCCATTCGCCGGGCGCGGCGATCAGCGTCAGCGCGAGCAGGTCGGTTGCCACCGCGACCAGGCCGCCACGCGCATGCACGGCTTCGACGAGGCAGGAGTAGTCGTGGATCTGGCCGAACGTGTTCGGGTACTGCAGCAGCACGCCAAAGCAATCGACCTCGGCGGCGTTCGCCTCCTCGCCGACCACGATCTCGATCTCAACGCCGTCCGCGCGCGTGCGCAGCACTTCCAGCGTCTGCGGATGCACGGCGCTGGAGACGAAGAACACGTTCGACTTCGACTTGCACATGCGCTTGGCGAGCGTCATCGCCTCGGCTGCCGCGGTGCCCTCGTCGAGCAGGGATGCGTTCGCGATCTCCATGCCCGTCAGGTCGGCGCACATGGTCTGGAAGTTGATCAGCGCTTCCATGCGGCCCTGCGAGATCTCGGCCTGGTACGGCGTGTAGGCCGTGTACCACGCCGGATTCTCGAGGATGTTGCGCAGGATGACGTTCGGCGTGTGCGTGCCGTAATAGCCCTGGCCGATATAGGTGCGGAACACGCGGTTGCGCCTGGCAAGGCCGCGGATCTTCGCGAGCGCTTCCTCTTCGGTGATCGGCTCGGGCAGCGCGAGCGGTGTCGCGGACTTGATCGACGCCGGGACGATCGCATCGGTCAGCGCATCGAGGGAGTCATGCCCGACCACGCGCAGCATGTGCGCGATCTCGGCATCGTTCGGGCCGATGTGGCGTTCGATGAACGCGCCGTGGTGTTCGAGGGTGCGAAGCGACGGGGTGGAACTCTGGCTCATGGCAGGCATCTGGTGGCGCGGCGGGGCCGCGGGAGGGGCGTTCCCACCCGTCGGCCTCGCGGCGTTCGGGCGCTTGCGGGTCCGCGGCTTGCGCCATCGAGAACCCCGCTTCGGTCCGGCAGGCGGGTGGCCTACGCCACCCCAAGTACCTGCTCGGTCCGGCCCGTCAGCCTCGCGGCTGCCGGGCGCTCGCAGGCTCGCGGATTGCGCCGCTCGAAAGCCCTGCTCGGTCCGGCCCGTCAGCCTCGCGGCTGCCGGGCGCTCGCCGGCTCGTGGCTTGCGCCACTCGAAATCCCGGCTCGCCCCTCTGTCCTTTTGCCTGAGAGTTTGGGAGCGCTCCGGCGCTGGCGAGCAGCGGACGTAGTGCTTCTTGCCCCTTCGGCGCCGGATTCAACCGGTCTCTCCAGAGTTGTGCACGCGGCGGTCGTGGGGCCTGAGCGATTACGGGCGTTTTGCGCCTTCGGCAGCGGGTCACGCCCGCTTCTCCCACCGTGTGCTGCGGGCGGATTATAGACGTTCACGCCGGGCTGCCGGCGTGCTCGCATCGCGCCAGCCGGCCCGGTTCGGGCGAGGGTCAGGTGGTTGCGGCCGACGGTCGGGCTTCACCTCTCGCCGCGGCGTTTTCAGGGTGCGCGGCAGCAACCATTTTGGGGTTGGCCCTTGTCCGCAGTGATCCGGATTGCGGGCGCGACCGCTAGCCAACTCGCTCGACGCCTGTCGCTTCGGCATGGCAGCAAGCGAGCAAGCGCGAACACGCGCGGTTAGCGCCATGCGGGTAGGCTAGCGGCCCTTCGCATATCGCCCCGTGCTTGATGACCGCCGAACCGTCCGCACCGTCAACGCGCCGACTTGCCCTGTTGCTGGGCGGGCTTGCGATGTTCGGTCCGTTCTCCATCGACACGGTGTTTCCCGCGTTCCCGCAGATGGGCACGCAGCTCGCAGCCGACAAGATCGCGATGCAGCAGACGATCAGCATCTATCTGATCGCTTACGCGTTGATGAGCGTCGTGCACGGGCCGCTGTCGGATGCGATCGGCCGGCGTCGCGTCATCCTTGGCGGGCTTTCGGTATTTACGCTTGCGTCGGTCGGCTGTGCACTGTCGACGGACCTGTTCATGTTGCTGGCCTTCCGCGCACTGCAGGGGCTGTCCGCGGGTGTGGGACTGATTGTCGGACGCGCCGTCATCCGCGATGTGCTGCACGGCGACGATGCGCAGCGGCTGATGAGCCAGGTGTCGATGATCTTCGGTATCGCGCCCGCGATCGCGCCGGTGGTGGGCGGCTGGATCCTCGGCTGGAGTCGATGGCCGGCGATTTTCTGGTTCCTGGTCGCGTTTTCGCTGGCATTGCTCGTCGCGACCTGGCGCATGCTGCCGGAAACGCATGCGCCGGCGCAGCGCACGCCGCTGCAGGTGCGGCCATTGCTGCGCAACTACTTCGGCATATTCACCAACTCGCGCTTCCAGCGCCTCGCTGCTGCAAGCGCGTTCAACTTCAGTGCGCTGTTTCTCTACATCGCGTCCGCGCCCGCGTTCGTGCTCGACCTGATGCGTCTGCGCGAGGACCAGTTCGCCTGGTTCTTCGTGCCGACGATCGGCGGCATGGTGCTTGGCGCGTTCGTGTCGGGTCGCGCCGCCGGGCGCATCCGTGGAGAGCGCCTGATCGCGATCGGCTTCGCCGTCAGTGCGGTCGCATCGCTGTTCAATCTGGGCTACAACGCCTGGACCGAAGCGCCGCAACTGCCGTGGGCGGTGATCCCGATGTGCCTGAATGCGTTCGGCATTGCATTGGTGTTTCCGATCATCACGCTGTCCCTTCTGGACATGTATCCGCGCCAGCGCGGAGCGGCGTCGTCGCTGCAGGCCTTCACCAGCCTCGTGTTGAATGCAGTGCTCGCCGGCGCGTTGTCGCCGATGCTCAGCCACGACCCCATGTTGCTTGCAATTGCGGCGGCAACCTTCGTCGCGCTGGGGTGGTTGTTCTGGCGCTGGGAAGCGCGCCGCGTCCGGCAGGGCAGGTCGATTGCGGGAGAAGCCGCGCCGATGCCGGGGGAGTCGATTTGAAGATCCACTCGCCGCGGGCTGCGTGATCGAGCGCTGCGGGCGCGTTCGATGCGATGGCGTGATCCACCGCGGCACGAATATCGTTGTTATAAAGCGCCTTGCCTCGTCAGGGAGGGCGCCGTAATGACAGGCCGTGTACATCAGGCCGCACTGGCATGCGCGCCGATCCGATGTGGTGCGCTGCGCAGCGTTGCTGCTCTGCCGCCAAAGTCCTGCCCGACAGGGCAATTCATCGCACTGACTGAGGCTGCCGGGGTTGCCGCGCCGTATCCGCGCGCGGAGCGATGAGCGTTGATGTGCTGAATGCCGGTGCTACGGCAGATGGCTGCGGTCCGGACGCAGCTGCGGATATCGAGGCCGCTGGTGTCAGAGGCTTCGAGCCATTCAAAGCGATAGCTTCGGACG
>CADCUA010000758.1 GCA_902805755.1 uncultured Lysobacter sp. | reverse complement strand
CGCGGCCAGTGAAGCGCACGGCCCGCCAGCAGTTCGACCGGCTCGCCCGCCAGTTCGACAGCGACGCTAGCGGCCATGCCGGCGCTCAAGCTGGGCGGCCGCGCGCTGCACACGCTCTTTCCAGTCCTCGGTACTCAGCTGGCCGCGCTTGCCTTCCGCCCACAGCGGGAACGACAGCGGGGTCAGGCTGGCCGGCTGCGTCCATAGAAGTCCGCGCCGGCTGCAACGTGCGAGCGCATCGCGAAGTCGGGCGATTTCGAGCTGCTGCGAAAGCACTTCGCTCTCGGCAAGCTGGAGCAGCAGATGGTCGGGGTCGTAGCGTTTGAGCACGTCGTAGATCAGCCCGCTCGACGCCTGCAACTGCCGCATCGATCGCGCCGCCTTGCCTGGCATCGAGGGCGGCAGCAGCCCGGCGATGCGCGCGATCTCGCGGAACTGCCGGCGTGCAAGTTCCGCAAGGTTGAGGCTGTCACGCAGGTCGTCCACCAGCGCTTGCGGCTGGAGCATCTGCTCCAGCTGCAGTGCATCGATCTGCACGGCATCCGCCGGCGAAACCACGAAGCCGTAATCGTTCGCCGCATAGCTGAAGCTGTTCTTGCGAACGCGCCCCCAACGCAATGCGAGTAACGCCGCAAGGCCTTCGTGGATCTGCCGGCCTTCGAATGGGAACACGAACAGATGCTGCCCGTCCCGCGTCTTGACGGACTCGACCAGCACGCCTTCTCCGCTGGGAAGTGCGGAGAGCTTCGCCTGAAGCTCGAGCAGGGATGCGATCGCATTCAATTCGGGCGCGTCGTCGCGGCTGCCGAACAGCCGCTCGACTTCATGCGCGAGGTCGCGTGACAGCGGCATGCGCGCGCCCTGCCACTGCGGCGCCTGCCCTTCCCCGTTCTTGACGTTTCGCACGTAGGCCGTCATCTGCTCGAGCCGGATGAGCTCCACGGTGCGTCCGGCAAGCTGGAAGCGGTCGTGCGGCTTCAGTCGGGCGACGAACGCTTCCTCGACGGAACCGAGCGCTCCGCCCCGCAGCAGCTTCACGGTAACGGAGCCTTCGCTTGTGATCGTGCCGATGGAGAGGCGGTGTCGCAGCGAGACGCGCCGGTCGTGCACGCGATGCCAGCCGTCGTCATCCAGCACGACGCGTCGGTAATCCGGGTAGTGCTCCAGCGCGCGGCCGCCCTGGACGATGAAGTCCAGCACGGCCTGCCAGAGTCCGGGATCAAGACGGGCGAATGCATGGGTGCCCTGCACTTCCGCGTACATCGCCGTGCTGTCGAAACCCCCTCCCAGTGCGATGGTGACGCAGTGCTGCGCCAGCACATCGAGGCTAAGTACGGGCGGCGTGCGTGATTCGATCCGGCCGGCGTTTACGGCGTGGCGCACGGCCGCGAACTCGACCA
>CADCUA010000757.1 GCA_902805755.1 uncultured Lysobacter sp. | reverse complement strand
GGCGGCATCGGTGGAGGCGGCGGCATCGGCGGCGCAGGCGGTGCGGGCGGCACGCTCAGGCGGGAAATCTCGGCAAGCCAGCGGCGCACGTTCTTGTCGATCGGGCGCGCCTGCCCGTCTTCCTTGTAAACCTCGCTCAGCCGCCCTTGCGCATCCACCGCGCCGCGGTAGTAACGCTGCTTGTCCAGGCCATTGGCGGTGATCTCGCGGGTGTCGCCCGGGCGCAGCACGCCATCGGTGGTGGACGAGATGCGGATGTTCGGGCGCGCGTTGCCGGTGATGCCGACCTGCGATACGAGCAGGGCGCCCGATGCGATCAGGATGGCAAGACCGGCGCGTGCGCCCCAGCGGCCGCGCGTGGGCGGGCCGGATACCAGTCGGGTGATGCGTTGCATGAGTGAGCCTCCATGGGCTGCCAGAACCAGATGCGGGTGCACCAGGTGCGGGGAGGGAAGCCGTTGGCGCTCGATGTGCACGAGTGCCTCGGCCAGCGCGATGGCGTCCCCACAGGCCGCCACCGCAAGATCGTCACAGGCGTGTTCGCGTTCCTGGCGGATGCGCTTGCCCAGCCACCATGCCGCCGGGTGGAAGAACAGCAGCGATTCGACGACGCACTGCAGCCCGTTCCACAGCCAGTCCATGCGCGCGACGTGTGCAAGTTCATGCGCCAGCAGCGCTTCCAGCTGTTCGCGCGGCAGCTGCGTCATCAACGACAGCGGCAGCCAGATCACCGGCCGCATCAGCCGCGCGGTGAACGGGCCCAGCACGTCAGCGGACAATCGCACCGCCACCTCACGCGTGATGCCCATCGCCGTGCGCAGCATCTCCACGCGCCGCTGCCAGTCCGCCGGCAGCACTTCGTAGGGGTGTTTATCCAGTGCGCTCACCAACCGCCAGCCGCCGAAGTGACGCAGCAGCATCACGCCCACGCCCATCAGCCACATCAATGCCAGCGCGATTGCGACCGGGCTGGATTGCTGCACGAACAGCCCCGCCGTTGCCTCGATGCGCGGCGCGGTGAATGCCTGCAGCACGCCGCCGTTGATATCCAGCGGCGCCAGCTTCCAGAAGCGCAGCAACATCGACGCCGGCACCAGCACCATCGCCAGCAGAAAGCCCATCGCCACCGTGTGCCGCGCCGCCGCGCTCGAACGCACCATCGACGCCAGCGTCAGCCATGCCGCCACGCCCAGCAGCGCGTCCTGCCACATGGCATGCAGCAGCGCCGAGGCGACTGCCGGAGCGAATGCGAACTGCGCGGCGGCGAACATATCCATCAGCGTTTGCGCTTCGCTTTCGCCTGCGCGATCAGCTTCGACATCGCGTCCAGGTCTTCGGGGCTTGCGCTCTCGTCATCGATCGCGCGCTGCACCAGCGTCAGCGCCGAGCCCGAAAACGCGCGGCGCATCAGGTCCTTCAGCAGCGAGGCCTGCACCACCGGCTCGGCATGCACCGGCATGTACGTGTGGCTGCGCTCGGACTCGTCGCGCTTGAGCAGGCCCTTCTCGGCCATGATCGTCAGCATCTTCAGCACCGTCGTGTACGCGGTGTCCTTGTCGCGCGTCAGCACCTCGTGCACTTCGCGCACGGTCATCGGCGCCTTGCGCGACCACAGCACGCGCAGGATCGCCAGTTCGCCTTCGGTGGGGTGGGGATTGCTCATCGGGCCGCCTTTCGTGTGTCTACGGCGCCATTAGTACTAACGATGTAGTAGACCGTCAAGCCTGTCGTTAGTCATGCCGACGAGCGGTAGTTCTCGCGGTCGGCATCACGTCCCCGGCAAACACGAGCGTTGAAGCCACTCACATTGATCGAGTGCGAAGCCGACTCACCGCCCACACCACGGCGAGCACGCCACCCCGCATCAATCACGACAAACCTAACGCGCCACCGCATCCACGCGCGCCCATGCACGACGAGCAACGCACCACACCCGGCAAAGTACCTGCACCCCACGCCGAACCGCGCACAACCGCATTCGTTTTCATCGCCCAAGCACGGCCGGTATGCGCAAACCCCGCTGCTAGAATCGGGCCTTTCCCCCGTCATCACGAGGCGCGGCCATGGGGCCGCGAAGCCAATGAGCAACGACCAGCTGCCGCCCAGCGCATTCACCGACCTGCTGCACGATGATCCGGACCCGACCGAGACCCGCGAATGGGTCGACTCCGTCCAGGCCGTCATCCAGCGCGACGGCCCGCAGCGCGCGCACCAGTTGCTCGAAGGCATGGTCGAGGTCACGCGCCGCGCCGGTGCGCACCTGCCGTTCAACCCGACCACCGAATACATCAACACCATCCCCGCGCACCTGGAGGCCAAGAGCCCCGGTGACTCGGCGATGGAATGGCGCATCCGTTCGCTGCTGCGCTGGAACGCGCTCGCGATGGTCGTGCGCGCGAACCGCAAGCCCGGCGAGCTCGGCGGCCACATCGCCTCGTTCGCATCCAGCGCCACGCTGTACGACGTCGGCTTCAACCACTTCTGGCGCGCGCCCAGCGCCGAGCACCCCGGCGACCTGCTGTACATCCAGGGCCACAGCTCGCCCGGCATCTACGCGCGCAGCTTCCTCGAAGGCCGCCTCACCGAAGACCAGATCGACAACTTCCGCATGGAAGTCGACGGCCGCGGCATCAGCTCCTATCCGCACCCGTGGCTGATGCCCGACTACTGGCAGACCGCGACCGTCTCCATGGGCCTGGGCCCGATCAGCGCGATCTACCAGGCGCGCTTCTGGAAGTACCTCGAAGGCCGCGGCCTGATGCCGAAGACCGACCGCAAGGTCTGGTGCTTCCTCGGCGACGGCGAGACGGACGAGCCCGAGTCCCTGGGCGCGATCTCCGTCGCCGGCCGCGAAGGCCTCGACAACCTCGTGTTCGTCGTCAACTGCAACCTGCAGCGCCTCGACGGCCCGGTGCGCGGCAACGGCAAGATCATCCAGGAGCTGGAAGGCCAGTTCCGCGGCGCCGGCTGGAACGTCATCAAGCTCGTGTGGGGCTCGTACTGGGATCCGCTGCTCGCGCGCGACACCACCGGCAAGCTGCGCCAGCTCATGATGGAAACCGTCGACGGCGAGTACCAGAACTGCAAGGCGTTCGGCGGCAAGTACACGCGCGACAACTTCTTCGGCAAATACCCCGAGACCGCCGCGCTCGTCGCGAATCTCTCCAACGACGACGTCTGGCGCCTCAACCGCGGCGGCCACGACCCGCACAAGGTCTACGCCGCCTACCACCAGGCCAGCCAGACCAAGGGCATGCCCACCGTCATCCTCGCCAAGACGGTGAAGGGTTACGGCATGGGCGCGTCGGGCGAAGCGCTCAACCCCACGCACAACACCAAGAAGCTCGACGACGAGGCCGTGCGCCTGTTCCGCGACCGCTTCAAGATCCCGGTCAGCGACGCGCAGCTCGAAGGCGGCCAGGTGCCGTTCTACCACCCGGGCAAGGACTCGCCGGAAGTCGAGTACATGCTCGAGCGCCGCCGCGCGCTCGGCGGCCACCTGCCGCAGCGCCGCCCGAAATCCACGCAGACGTTCGAAGCGCCGAAGCTCGAAGTGTTCGAGCGCCTGCTCAAGACCACCGGCGATCGCGAGATCAGCACCACCATGTCGTTCGTGCAGGCGCTCAACATCATCCTGCGCGACAAGCAGGTCGGCCCGCGCTGCGTGCCGATCGTCGCCGACGAAGCGCGCACGTTCGGCATGGAAGGCATGTTCCGCCAGCTCGGCATCTACGCCCCGCGCGGCCAGCAGTACAAGCCGGTCGACCGCGACCAGCTCATGTACTACCGCGAGGACGCGGCCGGCCAGGTGCTGGAAGAAGGCATCACCGAAGCCGGCGCGTTCTCCTCCTGGCTCGCCGCCGCGACCAGCTACAGCGTCAGCGACCTGCCGATGCTGCCGTTCTACATCTACTACTCCATGTTCGGCTTCCAGCGCATCGGCGATTCCGCCTGGCAGGCCGCCGACATGCGCGCGCGCGGCTTCCTGCTCGGCGCCACCGCCGGCCGCACCACGCTCAACGGCGAAGGCCTGCAGCACGAGGACGGCCACAGCCAGCTGTTCGCGAGCGTCATCCCGAACTGCCGTTCGTACGATCCGACGTTCGCGTTCGAAGTCGCCGTCATCCTGCAGCACGGCATGCAGCGCATGCTCGCCGAGCAGCGCGACGAGTACTTCTACCTCACCCTGATGAACGAGAACTACGCCCACCCGGACATGCCCGAGGGCGCGGCCGAAGGCATCATCAAGGGCATGTACCTGCTGCAGGACAAGGGCAAGCCGAAGAAGGGCGAACTGCGCGTGCAGCTGCTCGGCTCCGGCACCATCCTGCGCGAAGCGATCGCCGCGGCGGAGCT
Organism: uncultured Lysobacter sp.; assembly: GCA_902805755.1. Taxonomy (GTDB): domain Bacteria; phylum Pseudomonadota; class Gammaproteobacteria; order Xanthomonadales; family Xanthomonadaceae; genus Cognatilysobacter. The sequence continues at coordinate 311 of CADCUA010000757.1, read as the reverse complement.
GCTGGACAAGGACTTCGGCGTCACCGCCGACATCTGGTCCTGCCCCAGCTTCAACGAGCTCGCCCGCGACGGCGCCGACGCCGAGCGCTACACGCGCATGCACCCCGAAGGCGAAGCCCGCAAGCCGTACGTCACCCAGCTGCTCGAAGGCCGCGCCGGCCCCGCGATCGCCGCCACCGACTACGTGCGCGCATTCGCGAACCAGATCCGCGAATACGTGCCCATGCGCTACAGCGTGCTCGGCACCGACGGCTTCGGCCGCTCGGATACGCGGGCGAACCTTCGGCGGCACTTCGAGGTGGACCGCTTCC
>CADCUA010000756.1 GCA_902805755.1 uncultured Lysobacter sp. | reverse complement strand
ATATGCCGAAAAGAACGACCGCCTGCGCAAGTTCCTTTCCGATCATTACGGCCATGTCCTGCGTGAGTTCGCCAAGGCGATTGCTGCAGCCGTACCGAACCTCACCAAGGAAGAGCTGTACTGGCGGCTGGACTTCCTGTCGGGCGCGTTGACGTACGCGATGGCGGACTTTGGCCTCATCAAGCGTCCCACGGGCGTGGGCGAAGCAGCCCACCGCGAGCGCGCGGCACGCGAGCTCATCCGCTTCGCGTCCGCGGGGTTCAAGAGCTGAGCAGTGCAAGTGGCGTTCGGACTGCAAGCGGCAGCCCGGCTCGCGCAATTTCTGTTGACCCGAATCGAACACAGCGCCGCGAGGCGCCCCTTATGACAAGCAAGGACCAACCAATGGCGACGAAACTACTGGTGCGTCGGGCGGCTGTTCTCGGCGCCGGCGTGATGGGAGCGCAGATTGCCGCGCACCTGACGAACGCGGGCGTGGACACGGTGCTGTTCGATCTTCCCGCGAAGGATGGCGACCCGAACGGCGTGGTCACCAAAGCAATCGCGAACCTCGCCAAGCTGAGCCCGGCGCCGCTCGCCGACAAGGCGCTTGCCGAGCGGATCGTTCCTGCCAACTACGACACGGGCCTCGAACTGCTCCGGGGCTGCGACCTGATCATCGAGGCCATCGCCGAGCGAATGGACTGGAAACAGGACCTGTACCGCCGGATCGCGCCGTTCGTCGCCACGCACGCCGTGCTCGCCAGCAATACCTCTGGCCTCGGCATCAATGCGCTTTCGGACGTGCTGCCCGAAGCGCTGAGGCCGCGTTTCTGCGGCGTGCATTTCTTCAACCCGCCTCGCTACATGCATCTTGCCGAGCTGATCCCCTCGCGCGCGACCGAGCCCGAGGTGCTGACTGGCCTCGAGGCGTTCCTGACCACCACGCTTGGCAAGGGCGTGGTGATCGCGAAGGACACGCCGAACTTCATCGGCAACCGAATCGGCGTGTTCTCGATGCTGGCCGCCATGCATCACACGCAGCAGTTCGGCCTCGGCTTCGACACGGTCGATGCACTGACGGGCCCCGCGATCGGTCGTCCGAAGTCTGCGACCTACCGCACCGCTGACGTCGTCGGCCTCGACACGATGATCCATGTCATCCGCACGATGGCCGATACCTTGCCGGACGACCCGTGGCACACGCATTTCGCGGCGCCGCGCTGGCTGTCGGGCTTGGTCGAGAAAGGCGCACTGGGGCAGAAGACCGGCGCCGGTTTCTATACCAAGCGCGGCAAGGACATCCTGGTGCTCGACGTACAGGCGCAGGATTACCGCGCGATGGCAGGTGAACTCGACAGCGATGTCGCCGCGCTGCTCAAGGAGCGTGATCCCGCGAAGAAGTTCGCAGCGCTGAGGTCGAGCGC
>CADCUA010000755.1 GCA_902805755.1 uncultured Lysobacter sp. | reverse complement strand
CAACCGCTTCAACGCCAGCTACATCGGTCAGTTTGCCGATCGCACGTTCGGCATCGCCCTGGGCTATGCACATTCCGACACGCCGATCCAGGAAAACCAGGTCGGCCTGTACGAGCCCTGGAAAACCGATGCGCGTCCCGGCCTGCCCCCGGGTACGTGGGCAACCGACGGCATCAAGGCGCTGCGCCGCACCGGCAACATCGAGCGCGACGCGGTGATGGCGACGTTGCAGTACCGTCCGTCCAACGCGTGGACGAGCACGCTCGATCTTTTCTACACGATCGCCGAACAGGTCGACACCGCGAACCAGTTCGAGCTGAACACGCAGTACAACGGGTCGTTCCCGTGCAACCCGACCTGCCAGTACAGCAACGTGGCGGTCAACGGCAACGGCACGTTCACCGGTGGCACGCTCGCCAACGTTTCGCCGCTGGTGCGCGGCATGTACAACGAGCGCGAGGACAAGATTTTCGCGTTCGGATGGAATAACGAGTTCAACCTCGGCTCGGTCACGATCAATGCCGACGTCAGCTACTCCAAGGCCTCGCGCGACGAGCTCAGCCTGGAGAACAACGCGCAGCTCGCGCCGGTGCCGCAGTTCGACACGATCGACCTCAGCTACCGCGCTGGCGGGTTTTCGCAGCTCAACCCCGGCCGCGATTATTCCGACCCGAACTCGTTGTTCCTGACCAACACGATCTACGGCTCGGGCTATGGCAAGGTGCCGCAGGTCGACGACGAGCTTTCCGGCGTGCGGCTGTCCGCGAGCTTCGCGGCGCCCGAAGCGCTCGGCTGGCTCTCCGACATCGACGTCGGCCTGAACTACGCCGCTCGCGAGAAGCAGAAGCGCCAGCCCGAGGGCAACATCAACCTCGGACCCGACGGTGACACCACGATCGAACCGGACCTGCAGTACGGGCTGGTGGATCTCAACTTCGCCGGTGTCGGCTTCATCCCGTCCTGGAACGTGCCGGGCGCGGTGTCGCGCTACATGGTCTTCGAGCCGCGCGACGACCTGTCCTACCTGATTTCCAAGGCGTGGTCGGTCGAGGAGAAGATCAGCACGGGCTACGTGCGCGCGAACATCGACACCGAGTGGGGCGCGGTCGGCGTGCGCGGCAACGTCGGCGTGCAGATCCAGCACACCGACCAGTCGTCGTCGGCGAACTATTTCGACGGGACGCGCCCGGCCGGCAGCCAGGTGCGCCCGATCGAGGGCGGCAGCACCTACACCGACATCCTGCCCAGCCTGAACCTCGCGTTCCTCATGCCGTACGAGCAGACGCTGCGCGTGGCGCTGGCACGGCAGGTCGCGCGTGCGCGTGTGGACCAACTGCGAGCGGCGCTGGAGTTCGGTGTCGACACCGCCACTGGTCGCCCCGGCGGCAGCGGTGGCAACCCCGAACTC
>CADCUA010000754.1 GCA_902805755.1 uncultured Lysobacter sp. | reverse complement strand
GCTCCTGCAGGATGTGCTGTCGCGCTGCACCGCGTTCGCGAACCGCGGTTCCTCGGCAGGCATAACGGCAGTGAGCCGGACGCGGGACCCGGCACGTCGGCAGGCAACGCAAAACAGGTCGAGCGCCGACAGAGAGGCGAGCGCCTGACGCCTGACGTGCCCGATCCGGTCGCCGCTGCGGCGCTCCGGTAAAATCGCGCTCCCGAGTACTGCCGTATTCGCAATCAGACCCGACGTCGATGACCTGCCGCACCCGCTTCGCTCCCAGTCCCACCGGTTACCTGCACATCGGCGGCGCGCGCACCGCGCTGTACTGCTGGCTGGAAGCGCGCCGCCATGGCGGGCAGTTCATCCTGCGCATCGAGGACACCGACCGCGAGCGCAGCACGCAGGCGGCAATCGACGCGATCCTGCAGGCGATGGACTGGCTCGGGCTGGATTACGACGAAGGCCCGGTCTACCAGACGCATCGCCTGGAGCGTTATCGCGAAGTGGCCGAGCAGATGATCGCCGCCGGGACCGCGTATTACGCCTACGAGACGAAGGCCGAGCTGGAAGCGATGCGCGAAGCGGCGATGGCCGCGAACGAGAAGCCGCGCTACAACGGCGCCTATCGCGATCGCAACGAGCCGTTCCGCGATGATCCGAACCGTGTGATCCGCTTCAAGAACCCGCTCGATGGCGTCGTCGCGTGGGACGACAAGGTCAAGGGCCGCATCGAGATCAGCAACGGCGAACTCGATGACTTGGTGATCTTCCGCTCCGACGGCTATCCGACGTACAACTTCGCGGTCGTGGTCGATGACCTGGACATGCGCATCACCGATGTCGTGCGCGGCGATGACCACGTCAACAACACGCCGCGGCAGATCAACATCTACCGCGCGCTGGGCGCGGAAGTGCCGCATTTCGCGCACCTGCCCATGATCCTCGACCCCGAAGGCGCGAAGCTGTCCAAGCGCACCGGCGCGGCCGACGTCATGCAGTACCGCGATGAAGGCTACCTGCCGCATGCGCTGCTGAATTACCTTGTGCGCCTGGGCTGGTCGCATGGCGACCAGGAGATCTTCTCGATCACCGAGATGACGTCGCTGTTCGACCTGAAGGACGTGAACGCGAAAGCCTCGCGTCTGGATCCAGCGAAGCTCGGATGGCTCAACCAGCAATATCTCAAGACCGATGATCCGGCGTCTGTCGCGCGGCATCTGGAATGGCACCTGCAGCAGCAGGGCTATGACCTCGCCACCGGTCCCGCCGCGGCCGATGTCGTCATCGCGCTGCGCGACCGCGTGCAGACGCTGAAGGACATGGCCGAGCGCGCGGCGGTCTGGTATCGCCCGTTGTCCGAATACGACGATGCGGCCGTGGCCAAGCACCTCAACGCGGCGGCGCAGGCGCCGTTGAGCGATGCGCGCACGCGTCTTGCTCAGTTGCCGGCTTGGTCGGCCGAAGCGGTCGATGGCGCGTTGCGCGCGACCGCCGAAGCGCTGGGGCTGGGCATGGGCAAGGTGGCGCAGCCCATGCGCGTGGCGATCACCGGCACGCAGGTCAGCCCCGACATCTCGCACACTGTGTACCTGGCCGGGCAGGGCGAGGCGCTCCGCCGCATCGACGCCGCACTGGAGAAGCTGCCGGCGCAGGCCTAAGCTGACCGGTATGAGCGACGACGCGCACTGCACCCATCCGCACCGTCACGTGCACGACGCCAATGCGTTCGTGCACGAGGTCGAGCGTGCGTGCGCCGAACGCGAGCTGCGGCTGACGCCGATCCGTGCGAGCGTGCTGCGGCTGGTGGCCGATGCGGGCCGGCCGATCAAGGCTTACGACCTGCTCGATCGCATGCGTGCCACGCACGAGGGCGCGGCGCCGCCAACCGTGTATCGCGCGCTGGATTTCCTGCTCGAGCACGGTTTCATCCACAAGCTCGAATCGATCAATGCCTTCGTCGGCTGCCACCATCCGGGCTCCGCGCAGCATGCGGTGCCGTTTCTGATCTGCGATCGCTGCCATGCAGCGACGGAGCTGGAGGACGAGGTGATCGTGCGCGCACTGGACGAGCGCGCCCGCGCGCTGGGATTCACGCCGCAGGCGCAGACGCTGGAAGTGCACGGCGTGTGCGCGGAGTGCTCACGCAGCGCGTAGCGGCTTGTTGATGCCGTGCGCACGCGGGGCTCGTGCGCGAAGTGGCGCCCGGCGAAGATCGTATGCACAGCGGGTCGGGAGCGACCCGACCGGTTACGAAAGCGCCAATCGACCCGTGCCCGTTCCCGGCGCACGGGTCCAGTGCCAATCAGAAAAACGCGCGCACGCCGAACGAAACGCCGCGGCCCGGCAGCGGTGCGAAATCCTTCAGGAACGAGGTGTGCACGCGGGCTTCCTCGTCCAGCAGGTTGTGCCCGTCCACGAACAGCTCCCACGCGGTGTCGCGATCGGTGTCGAGGTGCCAGGCCAGGTGTGCGTCGACAAGCGTGTAGCCCGGCGTCGCCGATTCGTTTTCAGCGACGCGGTCCTGCCGTGCGTAGCGGATCGCGCCAAGCGATGCGCGCCACGCGCCGCTGGTCCAGCGCAGTTCGCTGCCCACGCGAGCGGGCGCGATGCGCGGCAGGCTGCCCGACAGCGCAAGCTGCGCGGTGAACGCATCGACATGGTCATCGTGCGCGATCGCGACATCCACCGAGCGCGTGCCTCCGCCTTCAAGACGCGCGCGAACCGCGTCGGCGAACACGCGCGCGGTCCATGCGCCGGTTTCGTTCTCCAGGAACGTCCATTCCACTTCCGCCTCAGCGCCCGTGAAGCGCGCATCGGTCTGCGTCCACAGGCGCGCCGGCTCGTCGATCTCGACGTCGGTGGTGGCATTGGCGAGGAAGATGAAGTCGTCGTAGCGCACGTGGTACACCGCCGCGCTTACCGTGAGCGGGCCGCGATGCCAGTGCATGCCGAGCTCGACGCGGTTCGCGGTTTCGACGTCCAGGTCGGGCGAGCCGACCTCGAGGCTGCCGGTCGCGACGTGCAGTCCGTTCGAATACAGCTCCTCCGCCGTGGGCGAACGCTGCGCGCGGTCCAGGCCGAACGAGGCGTGCAGGTCGGGCGAGAAATTCCATCGGAATGCGGCCGACAGGCTCGTGGTGTCGAACGCGCGGCCGGGGCCGATCGCCTCGGCCGGGTCGACGTCGATGCGGTTGCGGTCGTGCCGCGCGCCCACTTCCGTCGCCAGCGCGCCGAACTCGCGCCGTCCGATCCAGAAAATGCCCGTGTCGCGCGAACGCGACGAGGGCACGAATGCTTCCGCGCCGACCGCTTCGAAATTGCGCCGCGATGTCTGCAGACCGATCGCACCGTCCCAGCCGCCGAACGCGCGATGCACGAGTTCCAGGCGCGCTTCGGTGCTGTCGTTATCGAACACCGTGCCGACTTGTTCGCCTTCGAACTCGGTGTGCGTGTAATCGGTGCGCGCAAGCTTGACGCGCATCGACTTGAAAACGCCGAGCTCGTCGAGACCGCCACGCACTTCACTGCGGCGCTGGTCCATCACGATGCGCACCGCGGCTTCTTCCTCGCCCGCGCCTTCTTCGCCTTCCTCGTCTTCATGGCCATGCGCTTCGCCGGGAATGCCGTAGCGCGTGTTGAACAGGCTCTGGCTTGCGCCAAGGAATCCGCGCGCGCCGACCCATGAAAGGCCGAATGCTGCCGAGTCGGTGCGTAGCGCGCTGTTGGGCAGCGTGCCGGACGCGCCGGGTTCTTCGCCGGCCTCGCCTTCGTGCTCGTCATGGCCGGCTTCGCTCTCGGCGAAGCCCGGAATGCGGTAATCCCCGGTTTCGCGGTGCAGTGCATCGACATGGAAGACGAGGTGGCCCGACGCGGAAGTGCCGTCCAGGCGCAGCATGCCGGTGCGCTCGTCGTTGACGGTGCCGCCGCGCAGTTCCGCGCGACCCTGCAGTGGCTCGGCGGTCGCGCGTTCCGGCACGCGGCCTTCGACGACGTTCACCGCGCCGCCGATCGCGCCGCTGCCGTAAAGCAGGGTGGCCGGGCCCTTCAGGACTTCGATCTGTTCGGCGAGAAACGGCTCGATGCTGACCGCATGGTCGACGCTGACCGTCGAAACGTCGCCCGCGCCCAGCCCATCGCTGAGCACCTGCACGCGCGCGCCCTCGAAGCCACGGATCACCGGGCGCCCGACGCCGGGGCCGAAATAGGACGACTGCACGCCCGGCAGGCGGGAAACGGTTTCGCCGAGCGAAGACGCTTTCGCCTCGTCCAGGCGCTCGCCGCTGAGCACGTCGACCGGGCGCGTGAGGTCCTCGGCCGTAGTCGCGAGCGGCGTCGCGCGCACGACCACATGATCGAGGTCGACCGCGGAATCGCGGTCCGCGTGGTTCTGCGCGTGGAGCACGGGGGCGCAGGCGAGGAGCGCGATGTAGAGAGCGGAGCGACGAAGCAGGGGGGCTTTCATGGGGGATCGTGTCTACGCCGTGGTCACTTCCGAGAATGTTATATTATTCCAACCATGGCTCAGCTACTCCCTCTCCCCATGTCCCAGTCAGACAGCCGTTTGCGCAAAGCCGATCGCGTCGGGTTCGCCGCGTCGCTGCTCTGCGCGATCCATTGCGCGCTGGTGCCTTTGGCGCTGTCGCTGCTGCCGGCGTTGGGCCTGAAGTTCGGCGAATGGGTCGATAT
>CADCUA010000753.1 GCA_902805755.1 uncultured Lysobacter sp. | reverse complement strand
TCCAGCTGCGTGATCAGGAATTTCGCGAGGTCGGGGGCGGTGGATACGAGTCCACCGGCCGCGTGCATCGTGTCGTCGTGCTTGCGAAGGTAAAGCGGCTCGTTCGGCTCGGTGGCCGCGAACGAATACGGCTCAGCCATCGACCAGCGCTTTGCTTCCGCCTCGCTGATGTACGCCGAGGTGCGTGTCATGCCCAGCGGCCGGAAGATCGTTTCGCCCAGCTGCGTCTGCCAGGGGCGTCCAAGCTCCATGTCGAGCCAGACGCTGATGGCGTTGTAGCCCACGTTCGTGTAGTCGAACGTGCCGCGCGGCGCCTCTTCGTTCGCGTAGGACGCGCTTACGAGTGCACGACGCGTTTGCGCGTCATGGAGTCCGCTGAACGCGGTTGCCCACACCAGCGGCTCGTTGTCGATGCCCGAGGCGTGGACGAGCAGGTCCTTCGCCGTGACGGCCGATGCGTCGAAGCCTGCGAAACGCGCATCGGGAAACATCGCCTGCAGCGGCGTCGACGTGTCGAGACGTCCGTCGGCCGCCTTGAGCAGCGTGCCGAGTGCAAGGAAGGGCTTCGTGGCTGATGCAATGTAGAAGACGGTATCGCGTTCGACCGGCGTTCGCGCCGCAATGTCCGAGAACCCGAAGTAGCCCTCGTAGATCACCTTGCCGTCTTTCACGATCGCAATCGCGGTGCCGGACGGATGCGCGGTGGCGGCTTTGGTTCTGCTGACCAGGGCGCCAAGGTCATTGAAGCTCGGGTCCGGTGCGGCCCATAGCGCGGGGCATGCCAGTCCCATGGTGATCACTATCGTTAACGCCAGCTTTTTCATGTCGCGTCCTTGCCTGGGGAGTAGGGCCTGCACTGCGTGGCGTTCCCGTGGTGCATCAGCATGGGCCCGCGCGGGGGTTGCAGGCCGCGTCCGGCGAAGGTGCTTCGCGCAGCCGCGGCGGACAAGCGGTATGCGACGAAGCCGCACCGGGGGCGACGAGAGCGCTTTGCGGGCGACGGAAGCTTGCGTCGCTACGGGACACGCCACGCGGATGCCTGCCGGCCGAGTCGCTGTGCGATGTCTTGAAGTCCGGCCACCGCGGACTTGAAGCGGCGCAGATGTGCCACGGCGGTGGATCAAACCGGTCCTGCTGCCGCGTTTGCAGGCCGAATCCGCACGGCGGTCGGGACTGCTGGCGCCATCAGCGGCGGTTGGAGCGCGGCGATCGACGCTTTTTATCGCATCGACGGCGCCTGCACCGCGGCGATCGGGACTTTTTGTCCCATCGATGGCGCTGGCGCGGCGATGATCGGCGCTATCTGCCCCATCGATCAGATTTGAGGCGCGGGGCTTGTGACTTTTTGTACGGGACTCGGCGCTTGCAGCGCCATCGTCCGCGCAGGTTCAACCGTGCTCCGCGCTTGCTGCGGCATCGTTCGGGCTTTGTGCCCCGTGCATCGGCCTCGCGGGGGGCGTCAGCTGGGCTCCTCTCCCGGTGCATGACGCTCCGTGTCGCCCGTGTCCTTCCACGGTTTCGATCGCAGGGCTCTGCTCTATCGCCGGAACTCCCGGGTTCCCGTATGCAGGGCGGTGGCTACGGAGGCCTCGCTGTCGTCAGGAGGCCGGTCGCGCTGCATCGCGGTGGCCTAACGATCCCAGGCAAGACCTGGCACGAGGGATGGACGTCCACCGGGCTGCTGCGGGCGCCCCGCACCGAAAGCCGGGTTGCTGGCCGGGCTTACGGCCTGCGGCCAACTCCGGAGCGCCCGGCGTCCGGCGCAGCCTGCGACCTCATCGCGCCTGGCTGTCGGCCGGCCGCCAATCACGATGCCTTGGCCCGAGAATTTCAGACATGACGCGGCTGGTCCTGGCGGCCTCGACGCCGGTCGACGGATGAACGGCGCCCGTCCTCAGGTGGCGGATCATGTTTTCGACATGGTGGATCTGGATGTTCACCGGATTGGCGATGAACAACGAGCGCTCGACTCCGCCGACGCAGGCTTCGAGCGGCGCCTCGTCGAACATCGAAAAGCGGATCGTGCCGCGCGCCCCGATGATCTGGACCTCGTCCTTTCGGTGGTCGGCGCCGAAGTTCCAGCTACCACTGCCCAGCACGCCGTTCGCGAATTTCCAGCACGCGGTGACGGCATCCTCGGCTGCGTAAAGGCCCTGCTGGTTGACCGCCACGCCTGATGCGAATTCGATATCGCCCAGCAGGTACTGCAGCAGGTCGATGCCGTGGCTTGCAAGGTCGGAGAAGTAACCGCCCGGCGAGGTTCGCGGGTCGGTCCTCCAGTTCGGCTCGCCGCTGAGATCACGGGGCGTAGGTGGTTTCACGAGGTGCCAGCGCACCTCGCGCACCGGGCCGATCAGCTCCTGCGACAGCCAGTTCTTGACTTCGACGAAGCGCGGCAGTGAACGGCGGTAATACGACACGAACAGCGGCAGCCGTCGTTCTTCGAACGCGCTCACCATGCTCAGGCATTCGTCTGCGTCCATCGCCATCGGCTTTTCCACGCAGCAGGGCTTGCCGGCACGCGCGACCCGAAGCGCCAGCTCTCTGTGGCTTGACGGGGGCGTGGCGATGTAAACGGCGTCCACGTGATCGGACGCAATCAGGTCGTCGATGTGTTCGTACACGAATGGAACGCCGTGGCGCGTGGCGTAATCCCGCGCCGACGCTAATGTGCGCGAAGCAACGGCTGTCAGCGCAGAGCCCGCAGCGCGCTGGAACGCGGGGCCGCTCTTGACCTCGGTTACCGCGCCGCAACCGATCATTCCCCAGCGAACGGTGTGCGGATCCATACTGTTTCGTTGCCTCGACGCGCTGCGATCCGTACAGGATATTCGAGAGAACTCCCGACCCTGCGTGGAGCCAAGTTGCAGCGTCGCACCTGACGGGCGAGTTCGCCTGCGCTGCTCGTGGTTCCGATCGGAGAACCACGAACCCGCGCAGCGCTGCCAATCACCCGGCGCTACGCCCCTGCTTGCCGATCCATGCATCGACTTCCTTCTCCAGCAGCGTCAGCGGCACGGTGCCGGTGAGCAGCAGCAGGTTGTGGAACTCGCGCGGATTGAAGCGCTCGCCCAGCGCGGCACGGGCCTTGTCGCGCAGCCGGATGATTTCCAGCTGCCCGATCTTGTAGCTCGTGGCCTGGCCCGGCATCACCACGTAGCGGTCGACCTCCGAGGGCGGGATGCCGTAATCGATCGCCTGCTGGCGGGTCCAGCGCTTCGCGTGCAGGCCGGTGTCCACCACCAGACGGCGGGCGCGGAACAGCTCCGCATCAAGCTGGCCAAGGCGGCCCTCTAGGTCGCCTTCGTACCAGTTGTTTTCGGCTGCGAGCCGCTCGGCATACAGGGCCCAGCCCTCACTGAAGGCCGAAATGCCACCGAACGCGCGCGTCTGCCGGAACTTCGGCAGCGCGGTGTTCTCGACCGCGAGTGCACCCTGGAAGTGATGACCCGGCACGGTCTCGTGATAGACCAGCGTGCGCAGGCCGAAGCGCGTCAGCCGGTCCTTGCGCAGCGGCATCTGGTAGACACCGGGGCGCGAGCCGTCTAGCGGCGGCGAGGTGTAGCTGGCCGCGGCGCTCGCCCAGCGGTATTCGGGATACGGACGCGCGATGACAGGAGTCTTCGGACGGATGTCGAACAGCGCGTCCGCGCGCTTTTCCGCATCGCGGATCATCGTGTCGATGTCGGCCATGATCTGCTTGCGGCCGGCGTCGTTGTCGGGATACGCGAGGTCGGCCTCGAGTTTTTCGGCACGCTGCTGCACCGAGCCTTTTGTACGTCCGAGCGAGCGCAGGATCGTGTCCATCTCCGCTTCGATACGCGAGACTTCACGCAGGCCCAGGTCATGGATCTGCCCGGCCGTCAGGTCAGTGGAGGTGAACTGGCGCAGGCGATGCGCGTACACCTCGGCGCCGTTCGCCAAACGCCACAGGCCCGCGTCGTCCGTGGAGCGGGGCAACTGCGATTCGAGTTCAGCAATCGCCGCCTGCCACGCGGGATACACGCTGTCACGCACGACGCCTGATGCTTCGTCGATGCGCTTCTTGCGCTCGGCCGCATCGATGCCTTCGACATCGGCCAGTTTTTCGGCGAGCGTCGCCACCAGCGGGTTTGCGGCCGGCGCGGGCGCGATGAACTGCCGCATCTGCGAAATGGTGGCCTGCAGGATGAAGCGCGGCGGCAGGATGCCTTTTGCGGCCTGGTCGCGTGCTTCCTGCGTGGCCTCGCCCATGCGCTCATCGAACAGGCGCAGGCGGGCGAGGTAATTGTCCGCGTCCTGCGCACTGCGCACGGGGTGGATCACGGTCATCAGGTTCGGCAGGCCGACGTTCGCGCCGCTGAACTGGTTGAGCGGAAACTGCGTGTCACTGAAGCGCTCGCCGTCGATGAGGCTCTGCAGCTGCCATTGCATGAGCTCGGCCGAGACGCGATCGGTGTCGCTCATTGCCGCGCGATCGAAGCTCGCCAGTTTTGCAAGCCCGCGGCGCGCGAGCGCGACGGTTTCGCGATCGAACTGCGCGCCCTGCGGCGTGAGTTGCCGATCCATTTCGTTCTGAAGCTCGCCGCCGAAGTAGCGGCTGCCCGTGGCGGCGGATGGATTACGTCGCATCCACTCGTCGGTAAAGGTCGTGAAGAACTCCGGGACCGATGCGGCGTTACGCGTCGTGGACGA
>CADCUA010000752.1 GCA_902805755.1 uncultured Lysobacter sp. | reverse complement strand
GCACAGGGCGAGCAAGCTTATCGGCAGGCCGACACGCGCCTCCCCGACGGGATCGACGCGTTTCGCTGGGGTGGAGGCCGCGAGGGTAGCAAGCTGCAATCGTATGGCGGACAAATGACATGGCTTCCTGCCCGAGGGCACCGGCTGACGCTCGATGCCCAGGCGGGCAGATGGCGCACCCTGCCGGGCCCGGCGGCTGCCGGGAGCAATCCCGGAGGATTCCTGGACACGACGCGCGGGCCGGCCAATATGCGGCGGGAAGCGACGACGGTCAGCTACGCCGGCCACCATGGCGACGTGGCCTCGAAAGTCGCACTCAGCCGCACGCGTTACCAGAACGCTACCGATGCGCCCTTGGTACGTGACGGCCAGCTGGTGCCAGTCCTCGACGCTGCCGGCGTTCCCGTCGTGGACCGCCGTGGGACGCCTTTGTACCAGCGCGTCGACACCGCGGCGATTGCACGGGACCTCGTCGTCGACGCCAGTCTGTCTGCACCGCTTCAATATGGCGTCAAACACATGCTGACGGTCGGCACGCAATGGCAGCGCTCGCAACTGGACAATCCCAACTCGGTCGGATCCTTGCCGAATGCCGAGGGAATCGCCGGACTGTCTTACAAGGAAACGCGCTCGTCTGCGCTATTTGCGGAAGACCAGATGTTCCTGCTCGAACAGCTGAGCCTGACCCTGGGGCTGCGCCGCGACCATCACGACAGTTACGGTGGCCACTCGAGCGCCCGCGCCTACCTCGTGTATCACCCCACCAAGCAATGGACCCTGCGGGGAGGATTTTCCGAGGCCTTCCGTGCGCCCACCCTCCGCCAGTCGAACCCGAACTTCGTCAGCCAGTCGGCCGGCGCGGGCTGCCTGTCCGGATACCAGGGCGGCGGATGCCACACCCGCGGCAATGCAGCGCTGGCGCCTGAAACCTCGCGCAACTGGGAATTCGGCGCCAGCTGGGAAAGTGGTGGCTGGCAAGCGAGCATTGGCTACTTCAGCACGCGCTTCCAGGACAAGATCCAGGAACGCGCGCTTGGCTACCTGCCAGGCAGCCCCGTGTATTGGCAGGAGTTCGTGAACGTGGCCAATGCACAGACGCGCGGGATCGAAATGAGCACCACATGGCCGCTAGCCAAGAGCCTGACCTGGCGCACCAACCTCACCCATATGCTCAAAGCCGAGAACACGGCGACAGGCGAGCCCTTGAGTGTGGTTCCCCGCTGGTCGGCCAACTCGACCCTGGACTGGCAGCTTAGCGAACCGCTCAGCGTCTACCTGCTTGCTGAGTTCACCGGCAAGCAAGTCAAGCTCGACTGGCGCCTGGCCAATCATGGCGAGCGCTTCGGGGAACAACGGATCGCGCATGGTTTCGCGCTGTTCGACGCCGGGTTCACCTACAGGTTGAACAAG
>CADCUA010000751.1 GCA_902805755.1 uncultured Lysobacter sp. | reverse complement strand
CATCGAGGCCGCCGCGCATCGCGCGCACGAGGTGGGCCATCACTGGGTGTCGACCTACGCGTACTGGGCCGTTCTGCTCGGTGCATTTGTCACCGCGTTTTACAGCTTCCGCCTGCTCTACCTCACGTTCCATGGCGCCGAGCGCTTCCGCGACGACCACGGGCATGCCGGCCACCATGGCGCGCAGACCCATGAGGACCACGCCCATGCGCAGCACACGACGGATGAGGCGGGCCACGGGCAACATGATCACGTGGATGCGCACGGTCATGGCCACCACGGACCGGTCGAGCCGCACGAGTCGCCATGGGTTGTGACCCTGCCGCTGGTCCTTCTCGCGATTCCTTCGATTCTGATCGGCTTCCTGACGGTCGGCCCAATGCTGTTCGGTACCGATGTCCTGGGCCACGAGAAGCAGCTGCCGTTCTTCCTCGGAGCGATCGATCTGTCGGCCGAACGTGACGTCATCGGCGCGCTGGCCGCGGAGTTCCACGGTCCGGTTGCGTTCGCGTTGCACGGATTCATGGTGCCGACGTTCTGGCTGGCGTTCGGGGGCTTCCTGCTCGCTACCGTGATGTACCTGTGGAAGCCCGAGCTGGCGGTCCGAGCGCGTTCAATCTTCGCCGCGCCGATCCGCGTGCTTGAGAACAAGTACGGCTTCGACCACCTGTGGATCAACGGTTTCGCCGGCGGCGGCGTGCGCCTTGGCAATGCGTCGCGCGCGGTCGATACCCACCTGATCGACGGCGTCGCCGTCAACGGCAGCGCGCACGCTGTAGGTCTACTCGGACGCGTCGTGCGTCAGGCGCAGTCCGGCTACCTCTACCACTATGCGTTCGCGATGATCCTCGGCCTGATTGTGCTTCTCGCCGTGCTCATTCGCGCCTGGCACTGACCCGGCAAGGACCGAGACGTGAGCCCCGAGCCCTTGAAAGGAATGTTTCCCTTGCTGAGCCTGCTTGTCTGGCTGCCGATTCTCGGTGGCCTCGTGACCCTAGCCTTCGGCGACACGCGTGCGAACGCGGCGCGCTGGTTCGCCACTGTCATCGCCACGCTGACGCTGCTGGCCAGCATCCCGCTGTTCACGGGCTTCGACATGTCGAGCGCGGCAATGCAGTTCGTCGAGGACCGCAGCTGGATCCCGGCGTATGACATCCGTTACCACCTCGGTGTCGACGGTATCGCAGCGGCACTGATCGGGCTGACGACGTTTACATCGGTGCTGGTGCTCATTGGTGCTTGGGGATCGGTTGACAAGCGTGTCAGCCAGTACTACGCGGCATTCCTGATCCTCGAAGGGCTGATGGTCGGCGTGTTCGCGTCGCTCGACGCGATGCTGTTCTATGTCTTCTTCGAAGGCATGCTGATTCCGATGTTCATCATCATCGGCGTCTGGGGCGGGCCGCGTCGG
>CADCUA010000750.1 GCA_902805755.1 uncultured Lysobacter sp. | reverse complement strand
CCGGCGCCAGCACGCCGCCGTCGCCTCGGAACTTGTTCAGCACGAACCCCCGGATCAGCGCTCGTTCCTCCTGCGGCAGCAACGCCCAGGTGCCGTACAGGTGGGCGAACGCACCGCCGCGGTCGATGTCGGTGACCAGCAGGCAACGCGCATTCGCATGCAGCGCAACCCGCATGTTGACGATGTCGCTGTCCTTCAGGTTGATCTCTGCCGGCGAGCCGGCACCTTCGATCACGACCACGTCGTTCTCGGCGCGCAGGGCGTCCAGTGCCCTCGCGATCTCTGGCCACACCTTGGCGCTGCGGCCGCGCCACGGCTCGCGCGTGAGCGCCTCGTGGACCTGGCCCAGCAGGATCACCTGGCTGGCGGTGTCGCGTTCCGGCTTGAGCAGCAGCGGGTTCATGCGCACGTCCGGCTCGGCCCGCGCGGCCAGCGCCTGGAAGTACTGGGCGCTGCCGATCTCGCCACCTGCGACGACCCGCGCGTTGTTGCTCATGTTCTGCGCCTTGAAGGGCGCCACCTTCAGGCCGCGGCGCGCGAACCAGCGGCACAGCGCGGTCGTCAACCAGCTCTTGCCGGCGCCGCTGGTCGTGCCCAGGACCATCACGCACCTGGCGGTCATGCAAGCGACTCCCAGGCTTGCCGCAATGCATCCTGCGACGCGGGCGGCAACACGCCCAGGCGCACGTGGCCCGGCAATCCGAAGGACGCACAATCGCGCAGGGCGACACCGCGGGTGCGCAGTTCGTCGAGCCGTTCGACGGCGGCTGCGGCCCGGCAGGTGAAGTAGTTCGCCATGCTGGGCATCACCGTCCAGCCGAAGGATTCGCATCGAGCCATTTGCGCGGCCTTCCACTCGCGAAGCCGGGGTTTGCAGGCCGCCAGCCACGCTTGGGTGGCGGGTTCGCACCAGGCATGGAGCATCGCGACCCCGTGGGCACCGATGACCCAGGACGGCGCCATCGATTCCACCTGCTGCGCGTGGTCCGAACCATCGGCCGGCGCAATCGCATACGCAGCTCGCACGCCGGTGAGGCCCAGCGACTTGTTCGGGGAGCAGAGCTGCCACACGGCCTCGACGAGATCGTCGCTCGGGGGGGTGCCAGACAGGCGCAGCGGCTCATACGCGCGATCGAGCACGATGATGGCGTCCGAATCGCGAGCGCGATGCAGTCTCTCGTCCACGGCCCCCAGTGGGCTGGAGGGCTCGCAGGCCCACACCAATGCACGCGCGCAATCGTCCGCCGCTTGCAGGCCCGATGCATGCGCTGCCGCCGCGTAATCCCCGTAGCCGTGCGCCGGCAAGTTCACCGTGGCCACGCCGCTGCGCGCGGCCCACGCGGTGATCCGGAAAATGAATTCGCTGGCACTGCCGGCCAGCACGATGCGCTCTGCCGCCACGTCGTGGTGCAGTGCG
>CADCUA010000749.1 GCA_902805755.1 uncultured Lysobacter sp. | reverse complement strand
GGACCAGTCGTTACATTTACGCTTTTCGAACAACCAGCGCAACCTGACGATCCCGGTCAATGGCGTCGATGTGGCGGTGCCGCTGATCAACATCGGCCCGTTCGGCCCGAGCGTCACCTCGAAGACGAACCGCAATGTGATCGAGACCTACGGCATGGCGACCGTGCGCAACGGCACGGTGAGCAATGCGCGCAACCTCACGCTGGGCACGAACTACTTCTTCAAGCCGACCGACAACATCGGCAACAAGTCGATTCCGGACTACGAGACCTACGCGAACAAGCACGTGTTCCGCGCGGCGATTGCCGGCTGTGCGACCGATATCCGCGTCTTCGCCGGCCAGCGCAAGGAAGGCTTCAACATCAACGCGGGCGAAATCTTCGACCTGGTGAACACGAACCCGGTCGGCGCGCGCGACGGCGAAGGCAACGACCTGGCCGACAAGAACATCACCACGCTCGCGCTCGAAGTGCCGATTGCCTGCCTGCGCAATGGCACCGAGCCGGTGATCGGCGCCTGGAGCACGGCGAGCCTGCAGCGCAGTGATGGCAGCTGGCAGCAGGTCTCGCGCCTGTCGGCGCCGCTGGTCAACGAGGTCGTGATCGGCCTGCCGGACAAGGACCGCTTCAACGCGTCGCGTCCGGTGAATGATTCGACGTTCGCGAAATACGTGACGAACCCGACGCTGCCGGAGCTGATCGAGGTGCTGTTCCCGGGCGTGCAGGCGCCGAACCAGTTCCCGCGGACCGACCTCGTCGCCGCGTTCCTGACCGGTGTTCCGGGCCTGAACCAGCCGGCTAAGGTGCGCCCCGCGGAAATGATGCGCCTGAATACGACGATCAAGCCGAAGCCGGCCGCCGAACAGCGCTCGCTGGGCGTGCTGGAAGGCGACACCGCGGGCTTCCCGAACGGTCGCCGTCCGGGCGATGACGTGGTCGACATCGAACTGCGCGTCGCGATGGGCGTGCTGTTGCCGGAAAGCGCGGCCCCGTCCGGCCAGCTGCCGTACACCGATGGCGCGATCATCTCGGCGAACGAGTTCCGCAGCACGTTCCCGTACCTCAACACGCCGATCCCCGGCTCGCCGCGTGAGGCGCGTCCGAACTGATTGTTGATGCATGACGCCCCGGCCGCTGGTGCGGCCGGGGTTTTGTCTGCAAGGCCCTTTTTATCCGGGCGTTACGTTCGCGTAATGCGGACGCGACGCCTGACGCCGGGGTAATCGCCGGCGGAGGTTACACAAGGGGTTACACAAGGAGCATCGATGCTGCGTTGCATGCTGGCCCTGCTCGTCCTGCTGGTGTCGTTCGACACCGTGGCGCAACGCCCACCTGCCGTTGAACCTGCACGGCGCGATACGGTCATCGAGCAACTGCCGAAAGGCTATTCGGCGCTGATGCCGCGCACCACCACCGCGACCGATCCGGTCGCACAAATCGAAACCCTGCTTGCAATCGCCGCGCGTACCGGAGACGGTCGCCTCGTTGCGCGGGCACAGACACTGATCGACGCGCAACCCGAAGCCGTGCGAAGCCGGCCGCGGCTGCTGCGTGCGGCCGCCTATGCGGCGCAGTACCGGCACGACTTCACCACCGCGCTCCGCCTGCTTGATCGCGCGGTGAGCGCGGACGCACGCGACGGCGACGCGCGTCTGGCGCGTGCGCAGATCCATATCGTGCAGGGTCGGCTGGACCAGGCACGTGGCGAATGCACGGCGCTGGCGCTTGGCATCGATGCCGACCATGGGCTGATCTGCGTCGCGGCGCTCGCGTTCCGCCGCGGCGAATCACAGCAGGCCGCGGCGCTGCTGGACCGGATGCTTGCGAACCCCGGCGGGTCCCGCGAGACCCGCCGGCACACGCTGGTGCTGCGTGCGGACGTGGCGTCGCGTGCGAACGACGCCCGCGCGGATGCGTTTTTCAAACAGGCGCTCAAGCTGGCACCCAGCGACGTGCGCACGCTTGCGGCGTACTCGCGGCACCTGCGCAACCACGGGCGGGCCGCCGATGCCTATCGGCTGTTGCAACAGGCCCCCGACACCGATCACCTGCGCCTGGAGCGTGCATTGGCGGCACGCGCCTCCGGGCATCCGCAGGCTGCGGTGCTCGAGCGCGAACTCGCCGCGCGTTTTGCCGCCGCGCGAGCGCTGGGCAGCGAGCCGGACCTGCATGACGAAGCGGAGTTCCTGCTGACCCTGCGTAATCAACCGGCGCAGGCGCTGGTGCTCGCGCAGCGCAACTTCGTTGACCAGCGCGACCATGAGGACGTCGAGCTGCTGCGGCGTGCGGCGCAGGCAGCGCGGCAGCCGGACGCATGGCGCGGCGTGCGCGAATGGGCCGTTTCGCAACGGCTGGAGTTGCCTCGCGCAGCCGGAGGCGACGCGTGATGCGCGCGCTTTTCGCCGGCGTATTCATGGCCACTGCATTCATTGCCGCGCCTGCGGCACACGCGCATGCACTGTCGGTCGCGCATGTTGACATCGAGGTCGCGGACGATGCGCCGGTGCGCGTCGAGCTGGACCTGTCGTTGCGCGATCTCGCGCTGACCGTGCCGCTGGATGCGAACCGCGACGAGCAGCTGACCTGGGGCGAGCTCGTCGACGCGCGCGAGTCGATCGAGGCACTGGTGACGGACGGCGTGCGGCTGTCCACCGATGCCGGCCCGTGCCGGCTGGTGCCTGCGGGCCTGGCGACGCGGCGCTACGCCGACGGTGGCTACGCAACGGTTCAGATGCTTGCGCATTGCCCGGCCTCGGCGGGCCTGAAGCTCGATTACCGGCTGTTCCGCGACCGCGACCCCGACCATCGCGCGCACGTGACGTTGCGCCGCAACGGCCAGGTTTCGGCCGCGATCGCGCGCGGCGCACCGGTGCTGTTCGACGTAGCGGTCGCAGGCAGCTCGGCGGGCTTCGTCGATTACCTGCGCGAAGGCGTGCACCACATCCTGATCGGCTATGACCACCTCGCGTTCCTGCTGACGCTGCTGTTGACCGCCTCGCTGGTGCGCGCCGGCGGTGCATGGCAGGCCGCGCCGGGCTGGCGGCCCGCGCTGATGCAGGCGCTGGGCATCATCACGGCGTTTACCGTCGCGCACTCGATCACGCTCAGCCTCGCCGCGCTCGGCTGGGTGACACCGGCATCGCGTGTCGTGGAGGCGGCGATCGCCGGCAGCGTGCTGATCGCCGCGGTGAACAACATCAAGGTGTTCGTCGCGCGCCGGCTCTGGCTGCTCGCGTTCGGTTTCGGACTGATCCACGGCTTCGGTTTTGCGGGCGCGCTCGGCGAGCTTGGCCTGCCGACCGGCACCCGGGTGTGGGCGCTGCTCGGATTCAACGCCGGCGTCGAGCTCGGGCAGGTGGCTGTCGCGGCGATCGCGCTGCCGCTGCTGTTCGCCGTACGCGGCAGCCGCACCTACATCCGCTTCGTGCTGCCCGCGCTGTCGCTCGCGGTTGCCGCGCTTGCGTGCTACTGGCTGTGGGAACGGCTGGCCACCTGATGCGCAGGCCTGCGCTCCCGGCTCGAGACACGCACTGCGCGCGGCAGCGGCAGCGGGCGCCACGCCATCGGGTCCTGTTCCTGGCGGTCGCAATCCTGATGCTGGTGTCGGTGTTCGCGGTGCAGGATCTTTCGAAGGCACTGGACCGCCTCTGGGGACCAATGCATACCCACGCGAGCACACCGGCAGTCGCGAGCCCGCACCACCGTCACGAAGTGGATGCGCTGCGCGCTGCGGACATGGGCGACGCGACCCGGCATGGCCACGGCCACGGCCACGGCCATGATCACGGCGTCCAAGGCCACGATGCACTTGCGCGATCAAGCACCCGCGCGGCCACCAAACCGCCGAAGCCGCGCGCGGCGGGCATGCACGCGGCGCCTGCCCACGCGGACCATGCGCATGGGCACGACGGCCACCGCGCCATGCAGCCGCATGCGCACGCCACGCCTGCCCGGCATTGGCATGACCGGCACGAGATGCAGAACCTGGTGGGCGCGGGCGTTGCACGGCTCTGGTCGGCCTCGCCGCCGTTGCCGCCGGATTTCGATGTGTACTGGCAGCTGGTGCCCGAGCACCGGGCAGCCGACGTTCAACGCCGACGCGCGCCTGCCGTCGCAACGGCGGCCGCGCTCACCGTGCGCGCATCGTTCGACCCGCTGGAGCGACCTCCACGCGCGTGAGGCGACGCCCCATCGCCCGGCTTTCGAACGTCGTGATGACTGCCTGTATCCGTATTGCGAGCTGCGCTATTGCGCGGACGGCACGCCCGTATGCGCGTGTCGAGTGCACTGCGTGACCGACGAGAGCCGTTGATGCATCCGCTGTGGCAGCGCCCTTGTGCCTGCCGGGAGCCTCATCGTGAAAACCCCAGTCCACCTGCCGCGCGCGACCGTCGCTGCGGCTGCCGGCCCGTGCACCAGGCCTTCAAACAAATATCGATACGCGCTGCTGCTCTGCGCGGCAACGTTGTCCGTCAACGCGCAGCAAGCGCCTGCGCCGCTGGTGGCCGCCGTCGACCTCGACACCGTGCAGGTCTCGGGGCGCCGTCGCAGCATGGTCGGTGAAGCGATCAGCGCGTCCGAGGGCTTGGTGGCCCAGGCGGACCTTGCCGATCGCCCGATGCTGCGCACCGGCGACCTGCTCGAGCTCGTGCCCGGTCTAGTCGCCACGCAGCACTCGGGAAGTGGCAAGGCGA
>CADCUA010000748.1 GCA_902805755.1 uncultured Lysobacter sp. | reverse complement strand
GGGTCATCCCGAGCACGAACGAGCGATCGATCTTCAGTGTGTCCAGCGGCAGCTTGGCGATGTACTGCAGCGACGAATACCCGGTGCCGAAGTCGTCGATCGCGATGTGCACGCCCATGCCGCGGATCTCGTCGAGCGTGTCGGCGCTCTTGTCGACGCGGGACATCAGCATGCTTTCGGTGATTTCCAGCTCGAGCGCGCGCTCCATGTCGACTTCGCCTTCGTCGAGCGCGTCCTGCACCGAACGCGCGAACGAGGCCTGGCGCAGCTGCAGCGCGGAGACGTTGATCGCCACGCGCGGCGGATCGAAGCCGAGCTCGCTCCAGCGCCGGTGGTCGCGCAGCGCCTGCTGCATCACCCATTCGCCCACCGGCAGGATCAGCCCGGTCTCCTCCAGCATCGGGACAAATCGGGCGGGCGGCACCAGTTCGCCGGAAAACTCTTCCCAGCGGATCAGGCCTTCCAGGCCCACCAGCTCGCCGGTATGCGCATTGAACTTGGGCTGGTAGTGCAGCACGAACTCGTCGCGCTCCAGCGCGCTGCGCAGGCGGTTCTCGGTGTCCAGCGATTCGGCGACACGCGCATTCATCGCCGGCGTGTAGAACGTCATGCGCTCGCCGGTGTGCTTGGCCCGCGCGAGTGCGGCCTCGGCATTCGCCATCAGCGTGTCGGCGTCATCGCCATCGGCAGGGTAGAGGGCGACGCCGGCGCGCGCGGCGAGGTGCAGCTCCTGCCCGGCGATGTGGAACGGACGGTCGAAGCAGTCATGCAGCGCCTGCCGCACGGCGGAGGCCGCTTCGGCCTCCGAATGCAGGCCGGGGATCAGGAACAGGAAGTGGTCGCGCTCCGGGCGGCTGGGCGCGCGCTCATGGCCCAGGGTGTCGGCCATGTGCCGGCCGATGATACGGATCAGGCGATCCCCGGCCTCGCGACCGATCTTTGCGTTGATCTGCCGGAACCGCTCCAGGTCGAGTTTGACCAGCGCGCACTGCGTGCCGTCCTGCGCGCAGGCATGCAGGGTCTGCAGCGTGCGGTCGACGAACAGCGCGCGGTTCGGCAGGCCGGTCAACGCGTCGTACAGGCCAAGGAATTCGATGCGCTCGAGCGAAGCAAGGTGGTCCAGCGCGTGCGAAAGATTGTCGGCCATCACATGCAGCAGCCTGGTTTCGTCGGCACCGAAATAACCCGCCGGACGCGCAAGCAACGTCAGTGCAGCGACGACTTCGCCGCCTAGCGACAGCGGCAGCGTGAGCGCGGACTGGTAGCCGCGCTGCAGCGCGCGCAGGCGGCGCGGGCTGTGGTCCACATGTGGTGGCGGATCAGCAGCATCGCCCTGCGTGTGCCCGCCAGCGCCGGTCGCATCGACGTCGTCGACCGCGCCGGGTGCCGGTTCGCCGTGCCCCTGCAGGATGTAGGCGGCGTCCTCACCGGCCGAGGCGACCGCGCGCGGGCGGCCGGTGTCGGGATCCGGTACATCCACCCACGCCACGTCGAAGTGCCCAGCGCGCACCGCGACGCGGCACGCGCCATCGAACAGTTCGCTGCGTGTGTGCGCGCGCATGATCATGGACGCGGCGGCGCTGAGCACCTCGCGCGTGCGGTTGAGCTGGTCGATGCGCGCCTGGTTTGCTTCCTTGCGTCGCACCTCGTGCAGCAACCTCAGGCCGAGCGCCGCCATCAGCATCAGCAACAGCAGCGACCCGATCAGGTAGGCCGATGCGGTGCGTTGCCAGGGCGCGAGTGCCTCGTCGACGCCGACGCCGGCGACCACCACCAGCGGATAGTCATGCACGCGCCGGAACGCGACGATGCGCTCGCCCTTCGAGTCGGTGCCGCTTGCGCGGTAAGCGCCGGCATTGGCCCCTCGCAGCTTGCTGACGAACGCCGGGGCGGGATCGGGCGGCAGGCCGACAAGGTGCGTCGGCAGTTCAGGGTCGGGCTGCATGAGCACGCCGTCCACGCGGGCGACATGCACGAAGCCGTCGCGCCCGACATCGACGGTCTGCGAATGCGCGTCCAGCGCAGCCGGGCCGAGCGCGGCAACCACCGCACCGCTGAAGCGGCCGTACGGGTCCGCGATGCGGTGGCTGACCGGAACGAACCATTCGCCGGTGTCGCTGAGCATCGGTCGATCGATGTGCAGCCGCGCGCGCGCATCCGAGCGCGGGCCTTGCAGATAAGCGGTCCTCGCGGAAAGTGCGTGGCTCGGCAGCCGCCCGCTGTAGGCGAGCAGTTCGCCTGCCGGGTTGACCAGCCAGACCGCGCGAACGGCAGGCAGGTTCGCGACCGTGTGTTCCAGCAGCGCGCGTGTGGCGGGGTCGCTCGCATCGCCAGTGCGCACGGCAGGGTCACGTGCGACCACACCGAGTGCGAAGTCGACCGAATCGAATGTGTTCGCGACCTTCTGTTCGAGCACATGCGTGAGGTTCGCAGCGCTCTGTTCCGTCCTTGCGAGGACCTCGCGCTGGCTGCGCTGCAGCGACAGGAACAGGTTTACCAGCACGGCGCCCGCAAACACTGTCGCCAGCGTGATGATGAGCCGGCGCAGCGCGCGCCCGCGTTGCGGACCCGCACTTGCCTGGCGCACATCGGGGTGCACCAGCAACAGGCCGGCGGATGCGGCGGCGAGCCCCAACGTTGCGGCCATGGTTACGCCGATGCCATCGACACGCAACGCCACCGCCATGACGACGAGCGCCATCAGTGCCAGCGCGAGCAGGAGCAGCATCGTCAGCTGGCTCCATCGGGGTCGGTGAAAAATTAGCCGGCGGCTGCGCATCGGCGCTTCCGCGGTGAATTCATTCATAGCGTCCGTGAAGGGTCGGGAGCGTCGGGTCGTGACCGCGGCGCGATCGAAGCAGCCTGCAGGCTAAAGTTCGGTGAACGGCCCCGGTTCAGTTGGACGTTCGCGCGAGGCATACCGCCGCGTCTGGAGGGCGATGCGCAGGCCCAGCGGGGCATGCACCGTTGCCAAACGATAGATAAGCATGCGAGGTGTCTTGCGCAACGCTCGAGCTTCGCGGGCGCATGCTGCGAGCGCACTGCGCGCTGTGATGGCCCTACTTCAAGCGCCGAAGCACGGCCATTGCATCGGCGCGAGGTAAAACGCGCATGCGCGCTGCATGCTTGTGCACCGGCCCGGCGGCGATGCAATGAAGTGGTTACAACGAAGCCGTCGAGCCGGAAGATCCGTGCATTCGAACGCATGAACCCACTAAGCGATCAAGCGTCCGCTTGATCCGTCGTCGAACTCAGCCCAGCCGGTCGAACAGCGACAACGACTGCACGCGCAGCATCGTGCGTTGTGCGGCTTCGATTGCGGTCAGTTGCAGGCTGAGCTTGGTGGTGGCCTCGGCGTAATCGACATCACGCAACTGCGACAGGCTCGTGCGCAGCGAAACGTTCTGCGCGCCGCGCGCGTCCTCGGCGCCATCGATCGCGGCCAGACGTGCACCGGTGCCGGCGCGCAGGCTCAGCATGTGGTCCTGGGCGGTCGCGATGTTGCCCAGCGACGCGCCGATCAGGTTGCTCTGCCGCGCGCGTTCGGCCGCGGATGCAACGGGCATGTCCAGTGCATCGGCCAATGTCTGCAGCGTGGCAAACACGTCCTGGTTAGGCGAAGGCTCGAGCGTGAACGCATCACCGGCGGCGGGCGCGCCGGAAATGCGCGTCTGCACGCCACCGAACGTGATCGCATCGCCGCTCGTGTAGGTGCCGGTGTTGAGCACGGCGTTGCTGCCATCGACGATGCGGTAGGTACTCGCGTCGGTGAATTCGATGCGCATTGCTGCGCCCGACCATGCGCCGTGATCGACGACCGCGGTGTTCTGCAGCAATGCGGCGCCGGTGTTCGCCGGCGCTGCGGTGCCGCGGATCGTGCCGTCGCCGGTGCGCACGCGCAGGAACACATCGCTGCCCGGTTCGGTGTCGGCAAGCGCGAGGTCGGGCGCGACGTCGAGCATGTTGCGCCCGTCGTCGCCTGCGTAACTGACTACGCCGCCGGCATCGTTGAACGGGCGCACGTCGTCGCGCCGGCCGGAAAACAGCGCACGGCCGCTGCCATCCTCGCGGTTCGCCACGGCGAGCATTTCCGAGCGCAGGTGACGGATCTCCAGCGCGACCATCTTGCGGTCGGGCACCGACATCGTTGCGTTGTTCGCCTGCACCGCGAGTTCGCGTGCACGGGCGAGCAGGTCACCGGAATCGCTGAGCGAGGATTCCTGCAGTTGCAGCCGGTTCTGCAGCAGCGTGGCGCTGCGCTCGAAGCCGTCCAGCATCGATACCGCGTGGTCGATGCGTTGCGCCTGCGCGGCGCCACCGGGGTTGTCGGCGGCGCGCAGAAGCTTGGTGCCGGTGACCATTTCCTGCTGGGTGCGTGCGACGTCCTGCTGGCGCTTGAGCAGGCCCTGCAGGCCTTGGTTGTGGAGCGCGGCAGTGGAGATGCGAAGGCTCATCGACGGATCGCTCCGAGCAGGGACTGGAACAGGGTGTCGGCCGTCGAGATCACCTGCGCGGCGGCCTGGTAGGCCTGCTGGTAGCGCAGCAGGTCGGCGGCTTCTTCATCGAGGTTCACGCCCGAGGTCGCTTCGCGTTCGGCGGTGACCTGCGTGTGGATTGCGTTCTGCGCTTCCAGCGACAGCTCGCTGTGGCGCGTCTGGCTGCCGACACGCGCGGTCAGCTGACCCATGCCTTCGG
>CADCUA010000747.1 GCA_902805755.1 uncultured Lysobacter sp. | reverse complement strand
ATTGCCAATGCGTGCCAGCGCCGAGACATCGTCGCCGATCGGCTTCTCGTCGGTCCCTGGATCATGGTCGTTGAAATCCAGGTCGACCTGCCCGGCCACCTTTTCCGATGCAGTCGCGCGGATGACCGGCGCCGGGGCCTTCGCCGCCTCGCCGGGAAGCTTGGAAGCGACTTGGGGAGGCATCACCGGACGTGCGGGCATCGGGAAATCCAATCGTGGGCAAGCTTGATCGTACATGGCTGCAACAGTTCGCCGCGGGAGCCGGGCTGGGCTCTGCATGATGCTCCTGATTGCAGGGTTGAGCTGGAGCGTGGGCGGTGCCCGCTTCGAACTGAACCCGGCGGCCAGCATCGGCGCGCTCGGCAAGACGCTTTACATATTTCTTGTTGTGGCCCTGTTCGAGGAAGCGCTTTTTCGCGGGTTCGCCTTCCAGCGCCTGATCGCATGCGTCGGGTTCTGGCAGGCGCAGATCGGCTTGGCTGTCCTGTTCGCGGTTGGCCACTTTGACAATCCGGGGATGCAGGGAGCCACCCGGGTCTGGGCCACGCCGGACCTTTTCCTGGGCGCGATTCTCTTTGATCTGGCATACGTTCGAACGAAGAGCCTGGCATTGCCCGTCGGTCTGCACTTGGCCTGGAACTGGACGCAGGGCGCGGTGCTCGGATTCGGGGTCAGCGGATACGACCACGCCAGCTCGTTAGAACCCGTCTTCCAAGGCAAGGCGGAATGGCTGACCGGTGGCAGCTTTGGACCGGAGGCAAGCGTGATGGCGATGATCGTGGACGTCATCGCGCTGATAGCGCTGTGGCGTTGGAAAGGAAGCGCACCAGATGCCGGCGTTGAAGCTGCGACGAGCCACGCTTCGGTGGAAACGCCGCGGTCTGCCGCGCCCGTTACGTAGACCTTATCGGTCTGGCAATGCATGACGCACGTCTGCTCCTGGCCGATAGCGGACCTGGTCAACAAAGCCGACGCGGCCAGCTCGGACCGGTACGCGTGATCCAGAGCAGCGGTCGGAGCGCTTTCTCTTCGCGCTGTGAACAAGGCGACTGCGGCCCCTGCCGTTCGACCGAAAGTGCCTTCTGGCAGGTGGCAACGTGGTGTTCGTATTTGACACTGGCATGGCCACGCCCGCCGACGCGTGGGACGCCGCACGCCATGCGCGCGCCGATCACACCCAACGCCTGACCTGCCGGAGAAATGAAGATGAGAAGCCTGATCCTGCTTGCCCTGGTCGTCGCCTTCGCCACGCCTGCAGCCCATGCAGCGCCACCGGCGGCGTCAATCGCCATGACCTGTGATGCGGGCCCGGAGGTCGCGGGCGGCGAGGCTCCGAACCTTCATGGCAACTGGGACTTCCTGATGGCTCCGCAGGGAACGCCGAGCTTCGGGCTCATGTCCATCGGCTACGTCGGCGCCGAGTACGG
>CADCUA010000746.1 GCA_902805755.1 uncultured Lysobacter sp. | reverse complement strand
CGCCGCCGGGTTTCCACCAGGCCCAGGCCCTCGCAGAAGAAGCGCAGCGACGCATCGAGGTCGCGCACGCGCACCATGGCATGCAGGTATTTCATGCGGATCTCCTACAGGAACAGGTCGGGAAGCAGCGGGCGGCCGGGCTCGACCGCGTAGGCATCGAAATCGGTGACGCCGGCCTCGCGCAGGACGTCCTCGTCGATCAGGAACGCACCGCTGCGCTCGTGCGCCGGGCGCGACAGCACCGCGTGCACCGCGTCGGCGACGATGTCCGGGCGCCGGCAGCCGGCGGGATCGACGCCGGGAATCATGTTGATCGCATCGGTGGCGATGATCGTGCGTGGCCACAGCGCGTTGATCGCGATGTTCTGCCCGGCGTATTCCGCGGCCAGGCCCAGCGTCACGAAGCTCATGCCCATCTTCGCCAGCGTGTAGCCGGTGTGCGGGCCCCACCATTTCGGGTCCAGCGAAGGCGGCGGCGCGAGCGTGAGGATGTGCGGGTTCGGCGCCTGCAGCAGCCACGGCAGGCAGGCCTGCGCGCAGAGGAAGCTGCCGCGCGCATTGACCTGCTGCATCAGGTCGAAGCGCTTCATCGGCGTGTCGAGCGCGCCGCGCAGCCAGATCGCGCTGGCGTTGTTGACGAGGATGTCGATGCCGCCGAACGCATCGACCGTGGCGGCCACGGCGGCGCGCACCTCGTCCTCGTCGCGGATATCGCAGCGCAGCGCCAGCGCGCAGCCGCCGGCCGCTTCGACCTCGGCGGCGACGGAGTGGATGGTGCCGGGCAGCTTCGGATTCGGCACCGAGGACTTGGATGCGATCGCGATGTTCGCGCCGTCGTGCGCGGCGCGCAGCGCGATGGCCCGGCCGATGCCGCGCGAGGCACCGGTGATGAAGAGGGTCTTGCCGGACAGCGGGCGGGTCATGGCATGGGCTCGGCGAAGTTGGGGCGACGCCGGGAACAGTGCAGCGCCGGCGGGGTCAGTTCAACAGCGGGCGGGTTATGGACCGGTCGCGCGGATGCGTGCGCGAGCGGTGGTTTCGCACGCCGGCCTTCGCCGGAACAGGCGGAGGCCGTCGTCAGGGCTTCGGCCCCTGCCCTTCGTTGTCTTCCCACTTGAGGATGCGGCGCGTCACGAAGCGGTAGACCGGCTTGCCGGTGACGAACCAGGCCTCGCGCACCCACGAGCGACGCTTGAGCACCCGGCGTTCGACCGGCGTCAGCGCATGGCCGCAGTAGGTGCGCTTGTGCTTGAGCAGGTGGCGCAGGTCCTCGCGCGCGAGCAGCCGCATCCAGCGCGAGCGCGGCCGGCCCAGCGTGGCGAGCTGGAAGTCGATCAGGCCGGGGCGGCCGTCGGCAAGCACCAGCCAGTTCGCTTCCTTCGCCAGGTCGTTGTGCGCGACGCCATGCCGGTGCAGCAGCTGCAGCAGG
>CADCUA010000745.1 GCA_902805755.1 uncultured Lysobacter sp. | reverse complement strand
GATCGACTACCTCGAGGGCGGCACCAGTTCGTTCGCGCGTATCGACGGCACGCTGGTAGCGCCATTCTTCGAATGGAACGCCCGGTTCACCAAGGCGACGCGCCGCGCGCAGCTCGAACATGCCCGACACGCGCGGGGGCGACTGTGGGTTATGCAGACGCTGATACCGCTTCTGCTCGCCGCGGCCGGCGCCGCTCTGTTTGTCATTGGCATGCTACGCGCACGGGGGACCCGATGACCCTGCGCCGTCCCGGCCTTACGCCGCGCATATTTCTGGTGTTCGTGCTGTTCGCGACCACCCTGCTGGTGGGCCTGGGCCTGCTTGCGAACCGCAGCGGCCGTGAATCCCTCAAGGCTGCAGCGATATCGGAGCTGCTGTCCACTGTGATCGTGCGCGAAGGGCGTATCCGCGAGTGGATTGGCCAACAGAGCGAGAGTGTCGAGAGCATTGCGGCGTCGCCCATGCTCGTCCGGGAGGTCGGCACGCTCATTCGCGCGCCTGCCGGCTCGGCCGCACACCGCGAGGCCTACGCTGCGGTGACAGGCGAACTCAAGGCACGGCAGAGCGTTCATGCAAAACAGCACCTGATGGTGGGTCTGCTTGACGCCAGGACCGGGCGCATTGTCGTCTCCACTCTGCCGCGTACCGAGAACATCAACCGTGCGCAGTACCCGTATTTCACAGAGGGCCGCACGGCAACGCACGTGCAGCCGGCGTTCCGGTCGCCATTGCTGGACAGGCCGACGATGGTGGTCAGCACGCCCGTGCGCACGCCGAGCGGGGAGACGCTCGCCGTTCTCGCCACGTGGTACGCGCTGGACGAGATCAACGAGATCGTGCGCAGCCACAGCGGGCTGCGCCGCACGGATGATGCGTACCTCGTCAACGGGGACGGCAAGTTCGTCACCCAGCCGCGCCTGCTGGAGCGCAGCGTCGTCCTGCGTGAGACCGTGCGTACGCAATCGGTGCGCCAGTGCCTGCAGGGCCGCCGCGGCATCACGGTCGCGCCGGATTACCGCAGACTCCCGGCGGTCATCGTCTATCGCTGGATGGCCGACCAGCGCCTGTGCCTGGTCGCGAAGCAGGACCTTGCCGAGGTCCTGGAGCCGGCGCAGGAATTCCAGGAACAACTCCAGCTGTTCGCGGCGCTCGGGCTGCTGTTCGCCTCGGGACTGGCACTGATGCTGGCCCGCACCATCGCACGTCCGGTCGAAGTGATGTTCGAAGGCGTAAAGCGCTTTTCCGAGGGCGAGCGAGACCTGCGCCTGCCTGTCGAGGGTGAGGATGTGCTTGCCCGGCTGGCATCCGAATTCAACGTAATGGCGGCGACCATTGGCGAACGCGAGCAGCAGTTGCGCCTGAACGCCGAAAGACTCGAGGACGTCGTCGCGGCCCGGACCGCCGCGCTGGGCGACAGCGAGGCACGGATCCGTTTGCTGC
>CADCUA010000744.1 GCA_902805755.1 uncultured Lysobacter sp. | reverse complement strand
CTCGTGATGGTCGCTGAGCTGGATCGCACCGACCAGATCGCCGTTCCGGTCACTGGTCTTGATCGCCAGCACGCCCTGCGTGCCACGACCCTTGCGCGGATACTCGGTCACCGGCGTGCGCTTGCCGAACCCGCGCGCGCTCGCCGTGAGGATGTCGCCGTCGCCGTCGATCACGACCATGCTGACGACCGTCGCGCTCGTGCCTTCGCCGTCGTCCGACAGACGCATGCCGCGCACGCCCGTCGCGGTACGGCCCATCGAACGCACTTCGCCTTCCGCGAACCGCACAGCCTTGCCGTTGCTCGCGAACAACATGACGTCGCGCTTGCCGTCCGTGAGCGCCACGCCGACCAGCGCATCGCCCTCGTCCAGCGAAATCGCGATCTTGCCGCGCTGCAGGCGGAACGCGAATTCGGTGAGCGGCGTCTTCTTGACCGTGCCGCAGCGCGTGGCAAAGAACACGAAGCAATCGTCGCGATACTCGCGCACCGGCAGCACCGCCTGCACCTTCTCGCCCGGCTCCAGCGCGATCCAGTTGATGATCGGGCGGCCACGCGCGTTAGGACCGGCATCAGGCAGCTGGTGCACGGGCAGCCAGAACACACGGCCGGAGCTGGTGAACGTCAGCAGCGTGTCGTGCGTGTTCACCAGCCACAGCTGGTCGATGAAGTCTTCTTCCTTCATCGTCGCTGCATTGCGTCCGCGCCCGCCGCGCTTCTGCGCGCGATAGGTGCTGACCGCCTGCCGCTTCGCGTAGCCGGCATGCGAAAGCGTCACGACGACGTTTTCCGGCGCGATCAGGTCGAGGATGTCGAGGTCTTCCTCGCTCTCGCGGATCTCGCTGCGGCGCGCGTCGCCGAACTCTTCCTTCAGGTTCAGCAGCTCGGTGCGGATGACGTCGAGCAGCACATCGGAGTTTTCGAGGATTTCGATCAGGCCGCGGATCGTTTCCAGCAACTGCCGGTATTCCTCGGTCAGCTTTTCCTGCTCCAGTCCGGTCAGGCGGTGCAGTCGCATCTCGAGGATCTGCTGGGCCTGCGTCTCGGTCAGCTGGTAGCCGCCGTCCACGAGGCCGACGCCATGCGGCAGGTCCTCCGGACGCGAAGCCTCACTGCCGGCCGCGGC
The DNA here is from genome assembly GCA_902805755.1 of uncultured Lysobacter sp. Lineage (GTDB taxonomy): Bacteria > Pseudomonadota > Gammaproteobacteria > Xanthomonadales > Xanthomonadaceae > Cognatilysobacter. Next base: position 323 of record CADCUA010000744.1, on the reverse strand, counting down.
GAGCAGCGTACCGACCAACCCCGCCTCCCACTTGCGTGCAAGCATGCGCTCGCGGGCTTCCTGCGGGTTCGCCGACGTCTTGATCAGGTCGATCATCTCGTCGATGTTCGCGAGCGCGACGGTCAGGCCTTCGAGGATATGCGCGCGGGCGCGCGCCTTGCGCAGGTCGAAAATCGTGCGGCGCGTGACCACTTCGCGGCGATGACGGACGAATGCCTCGAGGATCTGCTTGAGGTTCAACAGCTGCGGACGCCCGTCGACCAGCGCGACCATGTTGATGCCGAACACCGACTCCATCTGCGTCTGCTGATAGAGGTTGTTCA
>CADCUA010000743.1 GCA_902805755.1 uncultured Lysobacter sp. | reverse complement strand
AACTCGTACGGCGCGACCGCGGACTGCTTCGCGCCAACGTTGTGCTGATCGCGCACCACGGCAGCGGCGGCTCATCGGATCCGGCGTTCGTGTCCGCGACCGGTGCGCGCCATGCGCTGGTCTCGTCCGGCTACGGCAACCGGTTCCGTCATCCGAAGGACGCGGTTGTCCAGCGATGGCGTGATGCGGGTGCGCAGGTGCACGGTACGGCTACCGGCGGTGCGCTCACCGTCTGGTTGCAGCCGGGCGGCACACGGATTGAAACGCGACGCGAAGCACAACCGCGCCTGTGGGACGCCGTCGCGCGGGCGGCCCGGCTTGGCGCTGGGCTATCCTATCGATCCGAATGACGCGGCCCTTGGCCGGGAGATCGCATCCGTGCTGGAACTGGTGATGGCAGGCGGTTGGCCGATGATCCCGCTGCTGCTGCTGTCGGCGCTGGCACTGGCCCTCATCGTTGAGCGTGCCTGGACACTGCGCCGCCAGGCGGTGCTGCCTCCTGGGCTCGGTGGCGAAGTGCGTGACTGGGCGCGACGCGGCAACCTCGACCCCGCGCATATCGACTCCCTGCGCTCGACATCGCCGCTGGGCGAGCTGCTCGCCGCCGCGCTCGATGTGCGCCATAGGCCACGTGACCAGATCCGCGAGCGCATCGAGGACGTCGGCCGGCATCTGGTCCATCGAATGGAGCGCTACCTCAATACGTTGGGCACGATTTCGGCAGCCGGCCCGTTGCTCGGTCTGTTCGGCACGGTCGTGGGCATGATCCAGATGTTCCTCGGCATTCTCGACCAGGGCATCGGCGATGTGAACCAGCTAGCCGGCGGTATCGGTAAGGCGCTGGTCTGCACGGCCGCCGGCATGATCGTCGCGATTCCCGCCCTCATCGCACACCGCTGGTTCCGCGGTCGCGTCGCGGAATACATCGTCGCGATGGAGCACGAGGCGATCCAGCTGCTGGACGTGATCGAGCCGGCCACCGGCCCCGTGCGCGGCGGATCGCACGGCATCACCCCGCCCAGCACCGCCGGCTGAGCGCATGCGCATCCGCGACCATCGCGCGTCCGACGAGCCGGAGATCAATCTGGTTCCGCTGATCGACGTCATCCTCGTGTTGATCATCTTCTTCGTCGTCACCGCGACGTTCGACGCGCGCTCGGGACTCAAGCTCGAACTGCCGCGCGCGACCGGCGAGCCCGGCGAGACCGCGCAGTCGCTCAGCGTGCTCGTCAATGCGGAAGGCCGGTATTTCGTGGGTGACAACGAGGTTCTGCGCAACGACGTCGAATCATTGAAGCGCGCGCTTGCGGATGCGGCCGGTAACGATCGCGAGCGGCAGGTACTCCTGCGTGCCGATGCACGCACGCCGCACCAGGCGGTCGTCACCGCGTACGAAGCGCTTGGCCAGCTGGGTTTCCGCCGCGTCGTCATCGCGACTGCGCCTCCGCAGAACGGCGGCGGGAAAGACCGGTGACGGAAGCGCCGTCGCCCTGGCTGACGTACCGTCGGCTGATCGGATTCGCGCGGCCTTATCGCGGGCTGCTCGTGCTCGCGGCCGTGGGCATGCTGCTCGAGGCGGCGGCCGGCGCGTACTTCACGTTCCTGATGAGCCCGGTCATCGATGACACCTTCAGCGAAGGCGACAAGGGCGTAGGCCTGTTGCTGCCGCTTTCGATCGTCGGCCTGTTCGTCGTGCGCGGAATCGCGGGCTATATCGCCGATACCCAGATGGCGAAGTCGGGTCGCAGCATTGCCCGCGATCTGCGGGTCAACGTGCTCGACAAGTACCTGCGCCTGCCCGGACTCAGGTTCGATGCCGAACCCGTGCCCTCGATGCTGATCCGGCTGGGCTCGGACAGCGACCAGGTTTCGCAGGCCGCGATCGACGCGCTGCGCGTGATGGTCCAGCAGACGCTGCAGGTGGTCGGCTCGCTGGCCGTGATGCTCTATTACAGCTGGCGCGTCACCGTCGCGATCTTCCTGCTCGGCCCGCCGCTTGCGTGGGTGATGGACAAGGTCGGGCGGCGATATCGCTCCATCAGCCATCGCATCCAGGAAAGCGGCGGCCATCTGCTGCAGGCGGCCGAACAGGCGCTGTCGAACCAGCAGGAAGTCAAGGTCTACGGCGCGCAACGCGTGGAGCTTGCGCGCTATACCGAGCTGGCGAACACGAACCTTCGTCTGAGCATGAAGGTCGAGGCGACGCGCAGCATTTCGTCGGCGCTGGTGCAGTTGATGGGCTCGATCGGCCTCGCGTTGCTGCTGTTTCTTGCCGGGCGCGAAGCCGTGGCCGGGCGGCTGTCGGCCGGCGATTTCGTCGCGCTCATGATGGCGATGATGGCGATCATTCCCGCGCTCAAGCAGCTCACGAACGTGCAGGGGATGCTGCAGCGCGGTGTCGCCTCGGCCGAACGCCTGTTCACCGTGCTCGATGCGCCCGACGAGGTGGACACGGGTGGGCGAGCGCTCGTGCGGGCCCGGGGCGAGATCGAGTTCCGCGATGTCACCGCCCGGTATCCGGGCCAGCAGCAGGCCGCGTTGAGCGACGTCGCGTTCGTCGCGCGGCCCGGCACGGTGACGGCGATCGTCGGGCGGTCCGGCAGCGGAAAATCCACGCTGATCAAGCTGATTCCGCGCTTCTACGATGTCGAGTCCGGACAGATCCTGCTCGATGGCCATCCATTGCAGGACTACCGGCTTGCGGATCTGCGTCGCCAGATCGCACTGGTGGGCCAGCAGGTAATGCTGTTCGACGGAACGGTGGCCGAGAACGTCGCTTACGGCGAGTTGCAGGACGCTACAGACGGAAAGCTGGACGCAGCGATCGAAGGCGCGAACGCGATGGAGTTCGTCGCGCGCATGCCTGACGGACTGCGCACCTCGATCGGGAGCAAGGGGGGTCGCCTGTCCGGCGGACAGCGGCAACGGCTCGCGATTGCCCGCGCGATGCTGAAGGACGCGCCCATCCTCATCCTCGATGAAGCCACCGCCGCGCTCGATACCGAGTCCGAGCGACTGGTGCAGGACGCGCTCAACCGCCTGATGCCCGATCGCACCACGCTGGTCATCGCGCACCGGTTGTCGACGATCGAACATGCGGACCAGGTGCTGGTGATGGACCACGGGCGCATCGTGGAGCGCGGCACGCACAGCGAGCTGCTGCAGCAGGGCGGCCTGTATGCGCACCTGCACCGCATGCAGTTCCACGAGGGCCCATGAGCGCGCGTACGCCCCGCCACTGGTACGGCGACGCGCCTGTACCTCCGGGGACGCAGGCCCTGGCCGCGGTCTACGGCGGACTGGCCGGGATAAGGCGCGGGTTGTTCCGACGCGGATGGCTGCGGTCGCAGCACCCGGGCGTGCCGGTGATCGTGATCGGCAACATTACCGCGGGCGGCGCCGGCAAGACTCCACTGACGATCGCACTCGCGCAGCGGTTACGCGCCGAAGGCTGGACGCCGGGCATCGCCAGCCGCGGATACGGCCGCGCGGAAGACTCCAGGGCCTTGTGGGTGGATGCGACCTCGGACGCACGTCAGGTGGGCGACGAGCCGCTGCTCATCGCACGGCGGACGGGCGCGATGGTGCGCGTGGACACCCGCCGGGCCGCGGCCGCGCGTGCTCTGGTGCAGGCCGGTTGCGACATCGTCCTGTGCGATGACGGTCTGCAGCACTACCGGCTGGCGCGCGATATCGAAATCGAGGTGATAGACGGCCGCCGGCGTTACGGCAACGGGCAACTGCTGCCGGCCGGGCCGCTGCGTGAACCGCCGCATCGTGCCGCACGCTGCGACTTCCGCGTGCTCAACCTGCCGTCGCAGGCGGCCGGCACCGAGTGCGGTTTCGGCGAATGGCCAATGCGCCTGCATGGCGACCAGGTACATCCCCTTGGCGGCGGACGCGTGCGCGCACTCGATTCGTTCGCAGGGCAGCGTGTTCACGCCGTGGCCGGAATAGGCGACCCCGAGCGCTTCTTCACGATGCTGCGTTCGGTTGGTGTCGCGGTGGTACCGCACGCGTTCGCCGACCATCACCAGTACGTCGTCGAGGATTTCGCATTCGGCAGCCGGCTCCCGGTGCTCATGACGGAAAAGGACGCGGTCAAGATCCCCACGCTGCGAACTGCGGGGTTTCCGATCGACGCCTGCTTCAGCGTGCCCGTGCGTGCGGAACTCCCCGAAGCATTCTGGCTCGCCTTCGTCGAGCGCCTGAAACACGTGGGCCAGCCCGCCCGCAAAGGAGCTGCGTCTTGAGCCAGCCGGTCGAGTTCGTCGTTGCGATTCCCGCCCGGTTCGCAGCATCGCGTCTTCCCGGCAAGCCGCTGCGCCTGCTGGGCGGTGAACCGCTCGTCCTCCACGTCGCGCGGCGCGCTCTGGCGGCCGGTGCACGCGAAGTCTGGGTGGCCGCGGACGACGCCCGCATCGCGGATGCGCTCGCATCCAGCGGCGTACGCATCGCGATGACATCAACCGCGCATGCCTCCGGCACCGACCGACTGGCCGAATGCGCCCGCATCGCGGGCTGGGCCGAGGACACGATCGTCGTCAACCTGCAGGGTGACGAACCGTTTGCGCCCCCGGAAGGTATCCGCGGGGTCGCTTCGCTGCTCGAGCGCTCGGGCGCGGAGATGGCGACGCTGGCGACGCCGGTCGACGATGTCGAGACGCTGCTGGATCCGAACGCCGTCAAACTCGTTCAGGCCTCGAACGGTGATGCGCTCTACTTCAGTCGCGCGCCACTGCCGTGGCCGCGCGATGCGTTCGCGACCGAC
>CADCUA010000742.1 GCA_902805755.1 uncultured Lysobacter sp. | reverse complement strand
ACGCGCTCGGCGTGCTCGTTGTAGCCGTCGAGTTCATTGCGCTTCTGCGTCATCGCCACGTCGGCGAAGTTCTCGACGTAGTCGTCGCGGTGCTGGCCGACGGCCGACACGCGCATCGCCCATTTGTCGGACAGTGGGACGTTGACTGCGCCTTCGATGTTGGCGGTCTCGTGGGTGGCGATCGAGGCATTGACGTAGCCCTCGGTCTTGCCCAGCTTCGGGCGCTCGGATTCGAACTTGACCACGCCGGCCGGGGTGTTGCGGCCGAACAGGGTGCCCTGCGGGCCGCGCAGCACTTCGACGCTGGCCAGGTCGAAGATCGGGAAGCCCTTCAGGATCGGGTTTTCCTGCACCACGTCGTCGTAGACCAGCGAGACCGGCTGCGAGGCGAAGGTGTTGAAATCGGTTTTGCCGTAGCCGCGGATGTAGAAGCGCGGGAAGGTACGGCCGTTGGAGGATTCGACGTTCAGGCTCGGCACCTTGCCGGCCAGCAGGCGGATGTCTTCGCCGCCGGAGATCAGGACGTCGAGCTTCTCGCCCTTGAGCGCGGTGACGGACACCGGTACTTCGCGGATGTTTTCAGTGCGGCGCTGCGCGGTCACGGTGACGGTCTGCAGTTCCGGCGCGTCGTTCGCGCCGGTCTGCGCCTGTGCTTGTGCGTGAACCGGCATGACGGCGGACAAAGCCAGCGCGCTGAGCACGTGCTGGTGCATCTTGGACATCTTCATCATGGAATTTTTCCTGGTGATTGATAAAAGAACCGATGTCCCCGTTCTCCTATTGTCATTGCCCGTGCTGTTTGGACGGGCAGCGCGGCGGTATGTTCCGCCTGCCGGCAGCGCACGCACCTTATCGGTGTCTCAAGCTTGCCGGTTTTGCAAAGCGCGTATTGTCAGTGATGAATACGTGACATTGCAAGCGAGAAACCGAACGTTAGCGTTTTTTACAACACATCGGCCTCGATGACGATGGCCCGGAAATCGTTGACGTTGGTGCGGGTCGGGCCTGTGACGATCAGCTGGCCGAGCGCGCCGAAGAAGCCGTAGCCGTCGTTATTGCCCAGGTGCGCACGCGCATCGCGCCCCAGCGCACGGGCGCTGGCCAGCGTGCCCGGGGCCAGCCAGGCGCCGGCATTGTCCTCGGTACCATCGATGCCGTCGGTGTCGACGGCGATCGCATGCACGCCCGGCAAACCGTCCAGCGCGACGCTGAGTGCCAGCAGGAACTCGGCATTGCGCCCGCCCCTCCCCTGCCCGCGCACGGTGACGCTGGTTTCGCCGCCGGACAGGATCACGCAGGGCGCCGCCAGCGGCTGCCCATGCTGGACCACCTGGCGCGCGATGCTGGCATGCACCAGCGCGACCTCGCGCGCCTCCCCTTCCATGCTCGAGGACAGGATCAGCGGCGCATAGCCGGCGGCGCGCGCGGCCTGCGCGGCGGCATCCAGCG
>CADCUA010000741.1 GCA_902805755.1 uncultured Lysobacter sp. | reverse complement strand
TGCCCGGTGTCGACATTGGTGCGGACGTGAGCCTGCTGATGGAGATGATCCCGGCGATCAACCGCCGATTCGGCCTGACGCCGGAAGAAGTCGATGCACTCGATGCAACGACGAAGCAGCTCGTGTTCGTGGCCGCGACCAGCGCCGGCAGCCAGCTGATCGGGCGTGCGATCACGCGCCAGCTCGTGGTGCAACTGCTGAGGGGGATCGGCATCCGCGTTGCCGGCAAATCGATAGCGCGCTGGGTGCCTGTGCTGGGGCAGGCAGTAGCCGCCTCGATCAGCTATGGCGCGATGAAGCTGCTTGGCAACTCCCACATCGACGATTGCTATGAAGTCGCGCTCAGGGCCATTGAAGGCCGGCAGGTGTTCAGGGCCGAGCTGATCGACGACGGGCGGCGCTGAAACTCGCGTTGCGGTTGATTCGGAAGACTTGCCTGGGTGTGCTTGCCGATCGCTGCCCGGTGTCTGCTGCATGCATCGTCGATGCAGCGTCTGTCTGCATCCGCCATTGATCCGACTGGAAGATCGGTTTGGATCTGGCGCCGAAAGGTCGGCTGATCACGAGTCGCGCGGTGTTGCTTGGTGGATTCGACGCAACTCGCTGCGTGGCTCAGCGCTACGACGCGTCCACCACGGCCGCCGACCGCGAAAGCGCAGCCTCGACAATCGCGCGTGCCCAGTGCGGCGTTGATTTCAGCGAAGAGGCGTCGTTTGGGTCGGGGTGGCGGATGCGCCCATCGTGATAGTCGAGCACGAGCACCGGGTCTGGAATGACACCGTCTTCGTCGGCTTCCGCCGAGTTGTCGTAGATCTGCAGCCGCGTAAGTACCGGCATCAGGCGCAGCAGGTTCAGTTGCGCACTTTCGAAGCGGGCGCGAGTCAGCGCTTCGGGGATGTCGTGGCCGCCGGCGGCGACCCGGGCGCGAACGCGTGCAATGTGTTGCTCGGGCGACGCGAGTCCGAAGTACATGACGTGCAGATTGTGCGTCCTGGCCGCCGCGAGCAGCTTGGACGCAACCGTGCGGCCGCCCAGCGTCGTCTCGAACGCATGGCTCCGGTTGGAAGCAAGCGCCCGATCCAGGCGGCGCATTCCTTCCGACCAGGCTTCCGCATTGGCGGTTTGTGCGTCGCAGCCGGTGGCTGCGATGAGCTCACGCGCGAATGCATCGGGATTGAACCAGTCCAGGCCCGCGGCCAGGAGCGCGTGTCCACCGATTGAGCTCTTGCCTGCGCCGTTCACGCCGGCCAGTACGAACAGGACCGGCCGCGGCATCAGCAGGTGGTGCCGGCCTTGAGCTTGCGACCCAGACGGATCGGCCGGTTCATGACGTCGCGCAGGCGATCATCGGCGCCCGCTGCGTCCAGTGACGCGAGGCGCTCATCGAAGCGCGTGCGCAGCGAGTCCAGCTCCGACACGGCTTGCGGGTTCTTGGCCAGATACGACTCGAC
>CADCUA010000740.1 GCA_902805755.1 uncultured Lysobacter sp. | reverse complement strand
CACTTCATGTCCGCGATCTTGGCCTGCGTCATCTGGAACGCGCCGATCGGCTGGCCGAACGCCTTGCGCTCCTTGACGTACTCGACCGTCGCCTCGTAGGCCGCGCGTGCGATGCCGATCGCCTGGCTCGCGATGCCGATGCGGCCCGCGTCGAGGACGCTCATTGCGATCTTGAAGCCTTCGCCTTCGGCTCCAAGCACATCCGACGCCTCGGCCACGTAGTCGGTGAACTCGATCTCGCAGGTCGCCGACGCTCGGATGCCGAGCTTCGGCTCGGTCTTGCCGCGATGGAAGCCAGGCCTGGTGGCGTCGACCATGAACGCGGTAATGCCGCGCGCGCCCTTTTCGGGCTCTGTCACGGCGAACAGCACGATGTACTTCGCGACCGGGCCGGAGGTGATCCAGCTCTTCTTGCCGTTGATGACGAACGTGCCGTCGGCCTGCTTCGTTGCCTTGCAGCGCATCGCCGTCGCGTCGGAACCCGACTGCGGCTCGGTCAGGGCGAACGCGCCGATCTCGCGGCCCTCGGCGATCGCGCGCACATAGAGCTGCTTCTGCTCCTCGGTGCCGAACTTCAGGATGCCGTTGCAGAACAGCGAGTTGTTGACGGACATGATGGTCGAGTGCGCCGCATCGGCCGCAGCAACCTCGATCATCGCGAGCACGTAGCTGATCGGGTCCATGCCGGCGCCGCCGTATTCGGCCGGCACCTCGATGCCCATCAGGCCGTTCTCACCGAGGGTGCGCATGTTGTCGACCGGGAAGTCGCCGGTGCGGTCATGGTGCTCGGCGGTCGGCGCGATCTTTTCCTGGGCGATCCGGCGCGCAACGTCCTGGATCATCAACTGCTCTTCGGTGAAGCGAAAATCCACGTCGGCACCTCGTCGGTTTCGGATGGCAATGCAGCTCGGCATTGTAGCCCGACAGCAACCCCTGGCCGCAGTTTTGCAATCCGTCGCGGCTGCTTGAACACCTGCCCGGCCGCCCCCATCTGCGCGCCATCGGCCGCCACGCGGCCCCGACCGCCCCAGGAGTACGCGCATGACCGTGGAAACCCGCAAGGAAACCCTCGGCTTCCAGACCGAGGTGAAGCAGCTGCTTCATTTGATGATCCACTCGCTGTATTCGAACAAGGAAATCTTCCTCCGCGAGCTGGTGTCGAACGCGGCTGACGCCGCGGACAAGCTGCGCTTCGAGGCGATCGGCCGCCCGGAACTGCTGGAGAACGACGCCGAGCCGCGCGTGCGCATCAGCTTCGACAAGGACGCGCGTACCGTCACGGTGGAGGACAACGGCATCGGCATGAGCCGGGACGAGGTCGTCTCGCACCTCGGAACCATCGCGCGCTCGGGCACGGCGGACTTCGTGCGGAACCTGTCGGGCGACCAGAAAAAGGACGCGCAGCTGATCGGCCAGTTCGGCGTCGGCTTCTATTCCGCGTTCATCGTCGC
>CADCUA010000739.1 GCA_902805755.1 uncultured Lysobacter sp. | reverse complement strand
GCTCGCTGCACCGCTCCGCGCGCAAGGCCGGGCTCAGCGGCAGCCACATCAACACGCTGACCGATGAAATCTTCAAGTACGACATCGACTTCAACGAAGACGTCGGCGCGAAGGACCGTTTCAGCGTCGTGGTCGAGCAGACCTGGCGCGAGGGCGAACTGATCAGCACCGGTCCCGTGCTCGCGGCAACGTTCACCACCGGTGACAAGCTGCACTCGGGCTTCCGGTTCATGCGCAATAACAAGGCCGAGTACTTCACCGCGGATGGCCGTTCGCTGAAAAAGACGTTCATCCGCATGCCGATTCCGTATGCGCGCCTGACCTCGGGCTTCGGCACACGCCGGCATCCGGTGCTGGGCACGTCACGCATGCACAAGGGCGTGGATTACGCCGCCGGCACCGGCACGCCGATCATGGCGGCCGGCGAGGCGCGTGTGCAGTTCGTCGGCTGGAAAGGCGGCTACGGCCGTACGGTGATCCTTGATCACGGCCGCGGCTACACCACGCTGTACGGGCACATGTCGCAGTTCGGCAAGTTCAAGGCCGGCCAGCGCATCGCCCAGGGCTCGGTGATCGGCTATGTCGGCAGCTCGGGCATGTCGACCGGTCCGCATCTTCATTACGAATTCCGCGTCAACGGCGCACACCGCAATCCGCTGTCGATCACGATGCCGCCGCCGGAGCCGCTCAGCGGCACGGCGCTCGCGCAGTTCCGCACGCACACGCGCGTGGCGCTGGACCGCATCCGCAAGGTCGAGAACGTGATCTATGCGGACGTCGACGATGCCAGCGACGACGCACGCACCGCCAAGCAGTCGGACGCGACGAAGGGCCGCAAGGACAAGGCCTGACGTGCATCGTGGTGAGCCGCCCGTCGACGCGGGCTTGTTCGTCGGGCTGATTTCCGGCACGAGCGCCGATGGCATCGATGCCGCGCTTGTGCGGTTCTCCGGAGGCGGGCTGACTGCGCTGCAATGCGAACTGCTGCACGCGCGAACCTATACCTGGGACGTGGCCCTGCGCGCCCGGCTCGTGGAATTGGGCCAGGGCGGCGATGCCCGCTCGCTGGAAGAACTCGCCACGCTTGACGTGCGTGTGGGCGAGGCCTTTGCGGACGCTGCTTCTTCAGTGATGCGCGAGGCCGGCATCGCTCCGGAACAGGTCACCGCGATCGGATCACACGGCCAGACGGTGCGGCATCGCCCTGCCGGTGCGGCTTACGACGGCCGTCACCCGTTCAGTTGGCAACTCGGGGACAGCCACCTGATCGCCGAACGCACGGGCATCACCACCGTTGCCGATTTCCGCCGCCGCGACATTGCCGCCGGTGGCCAGGGCGCGCCGCTGGTGCCCGCGTTCCATGCGGCGTTACTGCACAGTGACCGCGAAGATCGGGCGGTGCTCAACCTGGGCGGGATCGCGAATTTCACACTCCTGCCTGCAGCCGGGGCA
>CADCUA010000738.1:3269-11107 GCA_902805755.1 uncultured Lysobacter sp. | reverse complement strand
GTGCCCGGTGCGTGGGAGATCCCGCTGGCGGCCGCGAAGATCGCCGCGGTGGGCAAGCATGCCGCGATCGTCACGCTCGGTTGCGTGGTGCGCGGCGATACGCGCCATTACGAGCATGTCGCCGATTGCTGCGCGCAAGCGCTGATGCGCGTGTCGCTGGATCATCGCGTGCCGGTCGCGAACGGCGTGCTCGCGGTGGAACGGCATGAGGACGCGGAAGCGCGCGCCGGCGGCAACCATGGCAACAAAGGCGAGGAGGCTGCATTGGCGGCGCTGGAAATGACCCATCTTCTGCAGCAACTTCCGATGGACGCGGCGACGCTCGAGGGCGTGCGATGAGCCGCAAGCGCACCGACGGCATCGATCCGGTCGCGCGTTCGCGCGCACGCCGCCGTGCGGTGCAGGCGGTGTACGCGTGGCAGCTGTCGGGCTCGGGCGTGCGCGACGTGATCGCGCAGTTCGCGCACGAGCAGGCCAAGGAAGCGGCCGACCTGGAATATTTCGAGGACCTCGTGCGCGGCGTGGACACGCACCACGACGTGCTCGACGAGGCGCTGGCCCCGTTCCTCGATCGCGATATCGAGCAGGTCGATCCGGTGGAACGCGCGGCGCTGCGCATCGCGGCGTACGAGCTGCGCATGCGCCCGGACGTGCCGTACCGCGTCGTCATTAACGAAGCGATCGAAGGCGTGAAGCGCTTCGGCGCCGAGCACGGCCATACCTACGTCAACGGCGTGCTCGATCGCGCCGCGGCCGAATGGCGCGCGGTCGAGGTCAGGGCGCCACGCCGCTGAGCGTGAATCGGCGCTTCTGTCGCAGCACCCGGGAGGCGCGATGGCCGAGTTCGACCTGATCGGGCGCATCCGCGCGCGGGCCGGGCGGCGCGACGATGTCGTGCTCGGCATCGGCGATGACGCGGCGGTGCTGGACCTGCCGCACGGGCGCCAGCTCGTGATTGCGATGGACACCCTGAACGCGGGCGTGCATTTCCCGCACGACACCGCGGCCTGCGACATCGGCTGGAAGGCGCTCGCGGTCAACCTCTCCGACCTGGCGGCCATGGGCGCGCAGCCGGCGTGGTGCACGCTGTCGCTTTCGCTGCCTGATGCCGATGCGCATTGGGTGGACGGCTTTATCGACGGATTCCAGGCGCTCGCAGGCGCACACGACGTCGTGCTGGTCGGTGGCGATACCACGCGCGGGCCGCTGTCGGTCTGCGTGACCGTGCACGGATTTATCGAACCGGGCGGCGCATTGCAGCGCAATGCGGCACGGGTCGGCGACGACATCTGGGTCAGCGGCACGCTGGGTGATGCGGCCGGCGCGCTTTCGCTCCTGTCGCAGCCATCGGTCGCAACCGCGACGGATCGCGCGGGCGTCGCGCATGCAGCGGGTGACAGCGACCGGCTCGCGGCCGCCGCACTGCGCGGTCGCCTGGACCGGCCGACGCCCCGCCTTGCACTCGGCCGTGCACTGGTCGGTGTTGCGCGCGCCGCGATCGATATCTCGGACGGGCTGTTCGCGGACCTGGGCCATGTCGTGCGGTGCAGCGGCGTGGGCGCCTGCATCGAAATCGATTCGCTGCCTGCGTCCATCGCGCTGCGCCAGCGGTTCGGCCGGGACGAGCGCCGCGCATTCCAGGCAGGCGGCGGCGACGATTACGAGATCTGCTTCACCGCGCCGGCCGACACGTCCGCGCGTGTCATCGCCGCATCACAGTCGGCCGCGACGCCGGTGACGCGCATCGGCCGCATCGTTTCAGAGCCCGGTGTCCATGCGGTCGAGGCGAGTGGTATGGCGTGGCAGCCCGCGCGCCGCGGCTTCGAGCATTTCGGCTGAGCGTTCACGTCGGCGGAAACCGGCGGCGAGACCTAGCGGCGCGCGGCGGCTAGTGAAAGCTTGGCCTGCGTGGCCGATGGCATCAGCGCCAGTGGTGACGGACGGCGGCCACCGGTCGCATCAAGGCGTGCCCGACAGTGCGACGACCACGCGTGCACGCAACTCCGGCAGCACGTCCGCCTCGAACCACGGATTCGCCTTGAACCACCCGACGTTGCGTGGGCTCGGGTGCGGCAGCGGCAGGTAGCGCGGCAGGTACTCGCGCCACGCGCGCACGGTTGCGGTCAGCGACTCGCGGCGCGCATTTTCAAGGAAATACGCCTGCGCGTACTGCCCGATCAGCAGCGTCAGCTCCACGCCCGGAAGCAGCGGCAGCAAGCGCGGATGCCAGGTGCGCCGGCATTCCGGCCGCGGCGGCGCATCGCCGGAGCCCGCACGGCCCGGGTAGCACAGGCCCATCGGCAGGATCGCGACCTGCGCCGCGTCGTAGAACACCGTCTCGTCAATGCCCAGCCACTGCCGCAGCCGGCGGCCGCTGGCATCGCTCCAGGGCACGCCGCTTTCATGCACGCGCGTGCCCGGCGCCTGCCCCACGATGAGCAGGCGCGCCGTCGCCGAGGCCTGCAGCACCGGACGCGGGCCACGCGGCAGCACCGCTTCGCACAGGCGGCAGGCGCGCACGTCGCGCAGCAGCGCATCCAGAGGCTCGCTCACGGCGGCAGCAGCTTGCCCGGGTTGAGGATCCCGTCGGGATCGAACACGGCCTTGAGGCCGCGCATCAGCGCCAGCGTCGGTGCGGTGACCGCCTGCGGCATGAAGTCGCGCTTGGCCAGGCCGATGCCGTGCTCGCCCGACAACGTGCCGCCGAGCGAGATCGCGAGCGCGAACACCTCCGCGAGCGCGGCCTGGGCGCGTTCAAGCTGCGCCGGATCGTCCTTGTCCAGCATCAGGTTGACGTGCAGGTTGCCGTTGCCGGCGTGGCCGAAACACACGATCGGCAGCGCAAAACGCTGCGCCAGCGCCTGCACGCCGTCGACCAGTGCCGGGATGCGCGAGACCGGCACCACGACGTCCTCGTTGATCTTGCCCGGCGCGAGCGTGCGCAGCGCCGGCGACAGCGCCTTGCGCGCGGCCCACAGGCGCTCGCGCCCGGCCTCGTCCTGCGCATCGTCCAGCGACACCAGGCCGTCGCCTGTCGCAGCACGCTTCAACGCATCGACCGCGAGCGGCAGCGTGTCGGCGTCGCCATCGGCTTCCAGCATCAACAGTGCGCCGGCATCGGGCGGCAGGTCCGCGCCGCCGACGTCGCGCGCGAGGCGCACGGCACTCGCATCCATGAATTCCAGCATCGACGGCGTCACCGGCTGCGCCATCAAGCGCGCGACCGCCTGCGCCGCACTTGCGACATCGCGGTAGATCGCGCGCACCGAGCGCCGCGCCTGCGGCGACGGCGTGAGTTTCAGGCTCGCCTCCACGATCAGCGCGAGCGTGCCTTCGCTGCCAACCAGCAGACGGTGCAGGTCGTAACCGGTCGCGCCCTTCGTGGTCGCCGTGCCGCAGACAATGAGTTCGCCCGCACCGGTGATCGCGGTGAGTGCGAGCACGTTGTCTCGACTTGCGCCGTACTTCACCGCGCGCGGCCCGCCCGCGTTGCACGCGAGGTTGCCGCCGACGGTGCTGAACATCGCGCTGGTCGGGTCCGGCGGCCAGAACAGGCCGTGCGGCGCGAGCGCGGCCTGCAACTCGCCGTTGAGCACGCCCGGCTCGACGATCGCGCAGCGGTCGCCCGGGCGCACTTCGATGATGCGGTTCATGCGCTCGAACGACACCACGACGCCGCCGTCCACCGGCACCGATGCGCCGGTCGTATTGGTGCCGCGGCCCCGCGCGATCACCGGCACGCGATGCGCGCGGCAGGCGCGCACCAGCGCCTGCACCTGCTCGCGCGTGCGTGGCAGCGCGACCGCATCGGGCAGTGCGTGGCGCCGCGAGTTGTCGTAGGCGTAGGTCAGGCGTTCGCTCGCATCGGTGCGCCAGCCGTCGCCGAGCACGGCAGCCAGTTCAGCCTGCAACGATGCAGGGAGCACGCGGTTCATCGCGACGCCTGTGCGCGGCGCACGACTGCGATCAGTGCCGTGATCGCGAATGCCGGCAGCCAGATCCAGCGCAGCTCCGACAGCAGCACGGCAACGCCACGCAGGCTGAAGAATCCGGCGCCGATCGGTGAGACCTCGACCGGTTGCCAGGGCGCGAACACGCGCGCGTCGCTGGCAGGCCACCAAAGCGCGACGCCGAGGCCGCCGTTGGTCAACATGTCGAGCAGCGGATGGCTCGCGGTGCACGCGACAATCCACGCGAATGCAGCCCGCGGCCGCGCATGCAGGCGCTGCGCAAACAGGGCGGCAACGGCGCCGGTTGCGAGTGCGAACGCAAGCGAGTGGCTGGCGCCGCGGTGACCGAACGCGTCGGCGTAGGTAATGTCGAACGCGAACGCGAGCACGTCGGCATCGGGCAGCATCGCGGCCAGCGCGCCGGTCACGCGTAACCGCACAGAGATGCGTTCGCGGCCGATCGCGCCGCCGAGCACCAGCGGCACGATCGCGTGGGTGATGACGGTGGGCACGGCTCAGACGTCGTCGGCGCGGAACGCGTCGCGCAGCCAGTTCAGGCGCGGCGCGGCCGGGTCGCCGTCGGCCTCGACCACGTCGAAGCGGCAGGGCGCGTTTGCATATGGCGGATGCGCGAGCAGGAACAGCTGCGCGGCTTGCACCAGCTTGCGGCGCTTGCGTGCATCAACCGACGCAGCGCCGCCGCCGAAGCGCGCGTCGCCGCGGTAGCGCACTTCGATAAACACCACGTTTGCGCCATCGCGCATGACGAGGTCGAGCTCGCCGCGGCGGTAGCGCGCATTCGCGGCAATGTCCTGCAGCCCGTGTTGCAGCAGCAATGCGCGTGCGGCGGCCTCGACCGCCGCGCCGCGCGCCTGCCGGTCAACGGCGGCCGGCATCCGCGAGCGGCACCGAGCGGCCGCCTTCGAACGTCGACCACGCCGGCGTGCGCTGCACGTTGCCGAAGCCGTCCATACGCAGCACGCCGGTCGCGCCGTCGATGTAACCGTTCGCGGCGCGCGCAAGATGGTCGAGATAGGCGGCGAGCTTCCAGGCGTCGTGGCCGAACGCGAACAGGCGCGCGGCCGCGCCGCGCGCGGACGGCAGCGTCGCGCCGACGCTGGACGCCGAGGGCAGGCCGCGCAGGCCCCGGTTCGTCCACGTTTCGGCCGGGAACGCGGTGCCGTCGAGCACGCGATCCTGCTCGGCCTTGCCGGTGCCCGAAAGCAGCAGCGACGTTGCCACGCGCGGCCGGTCGCCCAGGCCCACCAGCGCCAGCTTCGGCATCAGCGCGCGCGCGGTGCTGCCACGCACGGCCAGGAAGATCGCGTCCGCGCCGCCTTCCTGCTGCGCGAACGGCGCGAAATCCTCGGTGCTGTCCGTGGCGACGGCGGTGACCGACGCGCCACGCTGCTCCAGACGCTCGCGCAGGGAGGCGACCGCGCGCCGCTGGTTTTCGTCTGCACTGGCGATGACCAGCACGCGCCGGGCGCCGCGGCCGAGCAGGAATTCCGCCGCGGCCAGGCCTTCGTCTTCGGGCGAAAGCGAGAAGCTGGCATGGCCGTTCGGCGGCTCCACCCCGCCGCGGTTCAGTGCGAGCACGGGCACCGGCAGGTTGCCGCGCGAGAACATCGCCGTGACTTCCTCGCGCCCGAGCGGACCGACGACGAAGTCGCTGCCCGCGGCGACCGCGCGGTCGTAGGCCTGCAGCGCGCCACCGGCGGTGTCGTAGAACGCGATCTCGGGGCGGCGACGCGCCTCCCCGTAATACGCGGTGAGCAGGCCATCGCGCACTGGCGCGGCGGCCGTGGCCAGGCTGCCCGACAGTGGCAGCAGCACGGCCATCTTCACCGGCGGGCGGTAGCCGTCGGCTTCGGCAGGCGGGCGGTTGCCGGCGTTGAACGTCCACGCGCCGCCATCGAACGGGCGTGGCAACGACAGGCCGCGGCGCAGCAGCGCGCGCCCGGCGAAGTTGTACAGCGGATCGCCGGCAGGCATCGCGGCCGCGGCGGCGGTGAGAGTGGCGTTGTCCAGTTGCGACAGCAGGCGCTCGATCCGCGCCGCACTCGCCTGGCGTTCGGCGCCGGTGAGGCTGGCGGCGGAGCGGGCCAGTTCGCGCGCCTCGTCCAGCTGGGGCGTCGCACGCGCGACCGCCGCTGTAGCGGCGGCTTCCTGCGGGCGCGAGGCGACCGAGGAGCAGCCGGCCAGCGCCGCGCCAAGCAGCAAGGTGGCAGGAATCCATGTCAGCCCGGTGCGGACCGCACCGGTCGGGGGCGTGCGAAGACTCATCGGCATGCGGCCGCGACGCGGCGCTCGTGGGGGGACCGGGTAGGATTCTACCCGGCCCTTATGTATGAGCACGATGCACACACCCGGCACGCTGCACGTCGTCGCAACCCCGATCGGCAACCTGGGCGACCTTGCGCCACGTGCGCTCGAGATCTTCCGCTCGGTCGCCGCGATCTGCGCCGAGGACACGCGGCACACCCGGCAGTTGCTGGCGCACTTCGGCCTGGAGCGGCCGCTGCTCGCGCTGCACCAGCACAATGAGGATGCGCAGGCCGCGCAGTTGGTCCAGCGGCTGCTGTCCGGTGACTCGCTGGCACTGGTTTCCGACGCGGGCACCCCGCTGGTGAGCGACCCGGGCTTTCGCCTCGTGCGCGCGGCACGCGAAGCCGGCGTTCGGGTTTCGCCGGTGCCGGGCGCCTGCGCGGCGATCGCGGCGTTGAGCGTGGCCGGGATCGCATCCGACCGGTTCGCGTTCGAAGGCTTCCTGCCCGCAAAGGGCGGCGCACGCCGCGAACGCCTGTCGGGCCTGGTCGGGGAGACGCGCACGCTGCTGTTCTACGAATCAGCCCACCGGATCGAGGAGGCGCTGCACGACATGGCGGGCGTGTTCGGCGGCGAGCGCCGCGCGGTCATGGCGCGCGAGCTGACGAAGCTGTTCGAGACCGTGCTCGATGGTTCCCTAGCTGAACTGCGGGCCGCGGTTGCCGCCGATCCGAACCAGCGGCGGGGGGAATTCGTGGTGATTATCGAAGGCGCGGGCGATGACGCCGATGCCAAGGTGCACGAGGGTCGGCGCCTGTACGCGCGGCTGAGCGAGCACCTGCCGCCATCGACGGCCGCGAAGCTGGCTGCAGAGCTCAGCGGCGCACCGCGCAAGGCGCTTTACGGCAGCGGGCGCGAGAACGCCTAGCGCCACCGGTGTCTGTATATCGCGTAAGCGCCGGTGCGAATTCGGGGGTAAGGGCGCTGCGTGTGCCGAAGGCAAGAGGCTCATTGTTTGATTCGTTGCGCATGCCGACACTTGCATGCGTTGCCCTGCGCGAGTTCGCCGCCTCAATGCATGACCTTGGGCGGCCTTCGTCAACGCGCTCCGGAGCAGTGCCATGTTTCCCGTACACTGCGCGCGGCGGAGCCGGCCAGACAGTCGCGTCATTCAATTGAATGCCGAGGAAAGTCCGGGCTCCACAGGGCACGGTGCCAGGTAACGCCTGGGCGGCGCGAGCCGACGGAAAGTGCAACAGAGAGCAGACCGCCGATGGCCCGCAAGGGCACAGGCAAGGGTGAAACGGTGCGGTAAGAGCGCACCGCGAGTCCGGCAACGGACCGGCATGGCAAACCCCACCGGGAGCAAGACCAAATAGGGAGGCAATGCCGCGGCCCGCGGTGCCTCCGGGTAGGTTGCTTGAGCGTCGCGGTGACGCGGCGCCTAGAGGAATGACTGTCCACGACAGAACCCGGCTTACCGGCCGGCTCCGCCACTTTTCTCATCCCGTCATCGGTGGTGCCTGCAACAGGCAGGGTGAAATCACACGCCCTTGATATTTCTAACTCCGATGCTGCGCTGCAGCACTCCGGCCTCAATGCTCCTGCTTCACAGATCGC
>CADCUA010000738.1:0-3252 GCA_902805755.1 uncultured Lysobacter sp. | reverse complement strand
AAACTGTGAAGTATCTTCTAAGTTATTGAAGTTATTAGCCATTTTTAACGAGCAAAGTTGTTGACAACGCAGTAGAGCCTGCCTAAGGTGGGCACCTGAGGGGAAACCGGGTAATTCGTGGTTTTCGGTGGCTGAAGCTCATCCTGATGGATCGGGCGTCGGCAAGGTGAACCGTCCACAGAGGCGGGCTACCACAGGTGCGCAATGTTCCAGGGTGAAACCGCGATCACGATCGATGACAAGGGCCGGCTGGCGGTGCCCACCGCCTACCGCGACCTTGTCGCGCGTGATTGTGGCAACCGGCTGGTCATCACCTACAACCCGTTCGAGTCCGGCTGCCTCTACCTCTATCCCGTCGCTGCGTGGGAACGCGCCCGCGACCAGGTCAACGCGCTGCCCAAGGCGCGCAAGACCAGCCGCGTGATGCAGCTGAAGATCGTCGGCGCCGCCACGTTCTGCGAGCTCGACGGCAACGGCCGCATCACCGTGCCGGCCAGCCATCGCGCCGCGGTCGGCATCGAAAAGAAAGCCGTGCTGCTGGGCATGGGCGACAAGTTCGAACTGTGGAGCGAGCAGGCGCATCACGCGCAGATCCGTCAGGTCATCACTGACGACGATCTGAGCGACGAACTGCTCGAGCTGCAGTTATGACGGGCGGTGGCCACGGGCCCACGGGTTCCGGCCACCTCCCGGTGATGTATGCACAGGCGCTGGAAGCGCTGTGTGTGCAGGGGGGCGGAACCTATCTGGACGGCACGTTCGGGCGTGGCGGGCATGCGCGCGGCGTGCTGCAACAACTCGGGGATCAGGGGCGGCTGCTGCTGATGGACAAGGATCCGGACGCGATTGCGGTGGCCGAACGCGAGTTCGGCACGGACGCGCGCGTGTCGATCTTCCATGGCAGCTTCGCGCAGATCGCGCAGTGGGATGCCACGGCGAGCGGGTTGGACGGCGTGCTGCTCGACCTCGGCGTGTCCTCGCCGCAGCTGGACGTCGCCGAGCGCGGCTTCTCGTTCGGCAAGGACGGCCCGCTGGACATGCGCATGGACCCGGGCAGCGGCGAAAGCGCGGCGCAGTGGCTCGCGCATGCCGACGAGCGCGAGATCGCCGACGTGCTGTGGCGCTACGGCGAAGAACGCATGAGCCGCCGGATCGCGCGTGCAATCGTCGCCCGCCGCGACGAGCAGCCGCTGGTGCGCACCGCGCAGCTGGCCGACCTGATCGCGTCGGTCGTGCCGCGTGGCAAGGAAAAAATCCATCCGGCCACGCGCAGCTTCCAGGGCATCCGCATCTTCATCAATCGCGAGCTCGCCGACCTCGAAACCGGCCTGGACGCTGCATACGCGCGCCTCAAGCCGGGCGGCCGGCTGGCGGTGATCAGCTTCCATTCGCTGGAAGACCGCATCGTCAAACAGTTCATCGCGCTGCATTCCAAGGCCCCGGCCGGCAACCGCCGCATGCCGGTCGAGCAGGATTTCACCCCGACGCTGCGTGCGATCGGCGGCGCGGGCAAGGCCGATGACGCAGAACTCGCCGTCAACCCGCGTGCGCGCAGTGCCGTGTTGCGCGTGGCCGAAAAACTGGCCGTCGTGCCGGAGGCCGCATGACGGTGCGCGTCGTCCTGGCCGTGCTCGTCGTGGTGAACGTCGTGTCCGCGTTGGCCGTGGTGTACGCGCGCCACCAGCATCGCCAGCTGTTCGTGCAGCTCAGTGGTCTGGAGCGCGCACGCGATGAGCTCAATATCGAATTCGGCCGCCTGCAGCTCGAGCAGGCGACCTGGGCTGAAAGCAACCGCATCGACCAGGTCGCGCGCGACCGGCTCGGCATGAAGTTCCCTGAAGGCGCTGAAATCGTGGTGATCCGCCCATGAACGACCGCGGATCCGATCGCACCCGGCCACGCCATGCGGGCGACCGCGCCGCCGCCAAGACGGCACGTGGCGGCGACGGCACGCGCCAGCGTGGGCGCCCGCAGTTCAACCTGCGCAACCGGCTGATGCTGGTGGGCGGCACGCTCGGCCTGTGCTCGCTTGCACTGGTTGCGCGCGCGCTCGATCTGCAGGTCATCAGCAACGATTTCTATCGCGCGCAGGGCGATGCACGCGCGCTGCGCGAGCTGCCGATCCCGACCTCGCGCGGCATGATCACCGACCGCAACGGCGAGCCGCTTGCGGTGTCCACGCCGGTCGAATCGGTGTGGGGCAATCCGAAGGAACTGCTGAAAAATCCGCAGCGGCTGCCGCAGCTCGCGCAAGCGCTGGGCATGCCGATGGACGAACTCACGCGCAAGCTGAGCCAGAAGGCGGGCAAGGAGTTCCTGTACCTCAAGCGCCGCATCAACCCGGACGAAGCGCAGCGCATCCTCGCGCACAAGATCCCGGGTGTTTTCAGCCAGCGCGAATACCGCCGCTTCTATCCGCAGGGCGAAGCGCTTGCGCATGTGCTGGGCTTTACCAACATCGACGATCGCGGGCAGGAAGGCCTCGAGCTCGCGTTCGATGACTGGCTGCGTGGCAAGCCCGGCGCCAAGCGTGTGATCCGCGACGGCGCCGGCCGCATCGTCGAGAGCGTGGACCTCGTGCGCGCGGCGGAGCCGGGCGGAGACCTGACGCTGACGATCGACCGTCGCATCCAGTTCCTCGCCCATCGCGAGCTGCGCAATGCGCTGCAGCGCACGGGCGCGAGCGCCGGTTCGGCGGTCGTGCTGGACGTGGCGACCGGCGAAGTGCTCGCGATGGCGAACCTGCCGACGTACAACCCGAACGCGGTTGCCTCCACGCCGATGGATCACCGCCGCAACCGCGCGGTCACCGACGTGATCGAGCCGGGTTCGACGATGAAGCCGCTGACCGTCGCGGCCGGGCTGGAAGCGGGCGTCATTACGCCGGACACGCTGTTCAACACGAATCCTGGCTGGATCCCGAACGGTCGCTATCGCACCACCGATCACCACAACTACGGCGTGATCAACACCACGGGCGTTATCCAGAAGAGCTCGAACGTCGCTTCCGCGCAGATCGTGCACAAACTGCCGGACCAGAAATTCCACGAGTTCCTCTCGCGCTTCGGCTACGGCAAGAAGCCCGGCAGCGGCTTTCCGGGCGAATCGTCCGGCGTGCTGATCCCGCCCTCGCGCTGGGACGGGACGATGAAGCAGACGATGTCGTACGGCTACAGCCTGTCGGCGACGCCGTTGCAGATCGCGATGGCGTACGCGGCGCTGGGCAACGGCGGCAAGCTGATCACGCCGACT
>CADCUA010000737.1 GCA_902805755.1 uncultured Lysobacter sp. | reverse complement strand
CGTACAGATACTGCTGGTCCGCGCTTGCGCGGTTGTAGACAGGGCGCGCGATCCAGCCATGGAGCCGCAGCCCTGCCGCTGCATGGTCGATCGACATCGCGTTGCGCGCGAACTCATCGCCCAGTGCCTCGTTGAGACGCAGGTCGGTGAGCAACATGCCCTCGCCTTTCCAGCGCCGCGAGGGTCGACCGTTGTGTGAGACGCGCAGCTCGACGTCGGGCCTCGCGAGCGCGAGCTGCCGCAGCCATTCCTCGATGTGTCCGAGTTCGGTGCGCTCGGCGCGCATGAACTTTCGCCGCGCCGGCACGTTGAAGAACAGCTCCCGCACTTCGACCGTAGTGCCGCGCGGATGCGGCTGAGGCCGGATCTCCCCGACGCGTCCGCCATCGACTTCCAGGCGCATGCCGTGAGGCGCGCCGTCGTGGCGCGAGGTGAGCGAGAACCGGCTGACGGATGCGATCGAAGGCAGTGCCTCGCCCCGGAAACCCAGCGTCGCCACGCCTTCCAGATCTTCAAGCGAGGCGATCTTGCTGGTCGCATGGCGTTGGATGGCGAGTACCAGCTCGTCGCCGGGCATGCCGGAGCCGTCGTCGCGTATCCGGATCAGGCGCGCGCCACCTTCCTCGAGATCGATGTCGACCCGACGCGCACCGGCGTCGAGCGCGTTCTCGACGAGCTCCTTGACGACGGACGCGGGGCGTTCGACCACTTCGCCCGCGGCGATCTGGTTGATCAGGGTGTCGGGCAGCGGACGGATCGGCACGGACGGCTCGACGCGCGCGGCGTCAGATCAGGAGCGGGCCATGATGATACCGGGCGCATGCGGCACAACCGCTATGAACGCACCCGTCTTAGCCAGTTACGGGCTACCGCCGGCAGCGCCGTCCAGCGGTATCTGCGCGCGCGCGGCGTACATCGTGCCCGGCGGCGGCTGCCGGGTGAAATAGCCGTTGATTCCATCCAGCACCGCACGCGCGAGTTTGCGCTGATGCTCCGGATCGGTCAGGCGACGCTCTTCATCCGGGTTGGAGATGAAGGCGGTCTCGACCAGCATCGAAGGCATGTCGGACGTCCGCAGCACCGCAAAGTTCGCGCGTTCCACGCTCGGCTTGTGATTGTGCCCCACGCGCTTGAGCCCGGCCAGAACCTGCGACGCGGCATCCTCGGACGCTTTCATGTGACCGCTCTGCGTCAGGTCGAGCAGCACGGACGCGAGCGTTCCAGTCGGTGCAGCGCCGGCCCCACCGATGAGGTCGGACGCGTTTTCCTTGTCGGCCAGCCAGCGTGCGCGCTGGGACGATGCGCCCTTCAGCGACAGCACATACACCGACGACCCGCGCGCGGAACGGTTCTCCGCCGCATCGGCATGGATCGATACGAACATGTCGGCCCGCGCCTGTCGCGCAAGCTGTGCGCGGCGAGGAAGCGGCAGGAACATGTCCATATCGCGCGTCAGGTGGGCCTTCAACCCCGGCGTCGCGTTGATCTGCCGCGCGAGTTCGCGCGCAATTGCGAGCGTGACGTCCTTTTCCCGATTGCCATTCAGACCGATCGCGCCGGGATCCTGTCCACCATGACCTGGGTCGATTGCGATGACCAGCGGACGGAGGCTGCGGCCGCCGAGGGACTTCGGCATCGCGGGCGCAACCGGAACAACCGGAGCGGGCTCCGGCGCGCGGGCTTTTTCCGCCTGTGCGGCATCGACGTTAGCAGCGGTCGCCGGCGCGACCGCATCGGCCACCGCGGGCCGCGCTTGCGCCTGCATTGTGGGCGCTGCGTTCGCGGGCTTCGTCGGTGCCGGCGGAGCCGCTGTCGTAGCGGTCGACGCTGCGGCACCCGTGTTTGCTGGCCAAGGGACAGTGCCCGCTGTTGGCGAGGCGGCCGTGGTTTCCGCTGGCGATGCAGCAGGCGGCCTCGCTGCGGAAGTCGTAGCGATGTCCTGGTTGGGCTTTCGTGCGAGCTCGGAAATCAGACGGGACGTGGCGTCCGCGGACGAGCGAGCGGGGTCGACCTCTGCAACAGCGGGCGCGGTCGGTGCCGGAGACGCGGCGACCGGCATGACCGGTTTCGCTGACGGAGCGGGCTCATCGCCCGGCCACTCGAGCACGAGACGTGCGTTGCCGGCGGACTGTTCGATACGCGGCTTGAGTACGGCAACCGGCTGCGCAAGGTCGAAAACGATGCGGACGGTTCCCGGCGCAGGCTGGCCGGTACGCACGTTTTCGACGATGCCATTGCCGGCCGGCAGTTTCAGGCGTGGGCCCAGCGTCGAAGCCGGCAGGTCGACCGCCAGCCGCTCGGGGGCCTTCAAACGGATGAGCGTGTAGGCGGACGCGCGATCGAGCAGGATCTCCGCCCGCGTGCCGGTCGCTCCGGTCGCAAGCTCGACGCCCGCGACCTCGGCGGCATGGGAGAGATTCCACGCGAGAGCCGCGAGTAACGCAGCGCCTAGCGCGAACTTCTGAACGGTGTCGCCTTTCACTCGCATGGGCGGTAGTCAATCACCGGGCGCGGCGGATTGCAACAGCTTTTCCTTGAAAATCCGAGACCTGGCGCAAGTTCCTTAGAGACTACTCAGAAATCGCCACGCAGGCTTCACAGTTCCGAATCCACTGCAGCCCCGAGCTGGAAGCACCGGAAATAGTCGCCACGCGACCGCTGCCCTGCACTTCAAGGGCAATGTGCAGGTCTGCAGCAGGAAGCATTGCCGCGCCGCGATCGGGCCATTCGACCAGCCAGAGCGAGGCGTCATCCGTGTCGAGTCCGAGGTATTCCAGTTCGCCGGCATCACCGATGCGATATAGGTCGAGGTGCCAGGCTTCGCCGCCGCCTGCAAGCGGATAACGCTCGACCAGCGTGTAGGTCGGGCTTCGGATCGTCCCTGTCACGCCAAGAGCCCGCAGCAGCGCCCGTGCGAGCGACGACTTGCCTGCGCCGAGGTCTCCATGCAGATAGACGACCGCTCGCGGCGGTCGCGTCTTAGCAAGCAATGCGCCGAGTGCTTCGGTAGCGTCGGGATCCGGCAAGGAAATCGTGGTCATGCAGCGCGCTCCGGGTTCGCGTGGCGGCGTAGCCACGGCATCAGATCCGATGGCAGCAGGCCGCGCTCGCCTTCCACGGCGGCATCATCGCCTGCAACCGAATGCAGGAGCGCACCGCAGATCGCCGCCTCATAAGCCGGCAGCCCCTGCGCGCGCAGTGACGCGATCACGCCCGTAAGCACGTCTCCCATGCCACCGACCGCCATGCCCGGGTTACCGGCACGAATCAGCATGACTTCGCGATCGGGCGCCGTAACCAGCGTGCCCGCGCCCTTCAGCACGACCACGCAGCCGAGGTGAACGCCCAATGCGCGCACCACGCTGAAGCGATCCGCCTGCACCTGTTCGGTCGTGATTCCGAGCAGTCGCGCCGCTTCACCCGGATGCGGCGTCACGATGGTATCGGGCGGAAGCGTGCGTCGCGCTTCAGCCATCAGGTTGAGTGCATCGGCATCGACAACAAGCGAGCGATTCGCCGCGAGTGCCGCGTCGAGCACGCTGCGGGCCCACGCCGACCGCCCGAGACCCGGCCCTATGGCAACGCAGTCGGCCGCCTTCAGTCCATCGGCAAGGCCTTCGATGTCGTGGCCGTCCCGCGTCATTGCCTCCGGCAGCCGCACCAACAATCCAGTGCTGTGCGCGGGATGCGTTGCGACCTCGACCAGCCCGGCTCCGGTGCGCAGTGCTGCTTCAGCGCAAAGCACGATGGCCCCTCCCATCCCCGCCGCTCCGCCGATGCACAGCACCCGGCCATTGCGACCCTTATGGCTGTTTCGCGCGCGTGGTGTAAGCAAGTGTGCAAGCACACCCCGGCCGACTTCGAACGCAGCGGGTCGAGCACCAACAGCAACTGCGTCGACATCCAGCGCGGCCAGTGAAAGCGTTCCGCATCGATCCAGCGCGTCGCCCGTGCGAAGCCCTGCCTTCGGCGAGATGAACTCGAGCGTGTGCGAGGCGCTAACGCAGGCACCCGGCGCCACGCCATGGTCCGCGTCGAGTCCACTTGGCACATCGAGTGAAAATACGGGGGCGCCGTGCGCGTTGATGGTTTCAATCAATCGGCTTACCGCGGGGTCCGGTGCGCGGTTGAGGCCGATGCCGAAGAGCGCGTCGACGACGAGGTCTGCGTCCGGCAGGGAAGTCTCAAAAATACGACTCTCGCCACCCGCGTCGATATAAGCCGTGCGTGCCTGCTTCGCGAGTTCCGTGCCGGGCTCTGCCTTGGGCCATGCAACGGCGCACACGTCGCGTCCGGATTGCCGCGCATGCATCGCGAGCACGTAGCCGTCGCCGCCGTTGTTGCCGGGTCCGCAGATCACCAGGATGCGCTGCGCCGACGGCCAGCGCGCAAGCAACTCACGCCACGCGGCTTGCCCCGCCCTGCGCATCAGCTCGAATGAATCGCCGAGTGCGCGTGCGGCCGCGGTCTCGGCCACGCGCAAACCGGCGGGTTCGAAAAGTGCGGTGCCGATCGTACGTTCAGGCGCGGGCATCGCGCGATTTTATACTGCGTCCATCATGACCCCGCCCGCCAGCGCCATTGCCGCCGATTCACTCGCGCCGGCCGAACTCGATGCGGTGGCCGCGCGCGTCCGCTCGCTTGCGCGCGAGTTCGGGTTCCAGCGCTGTGGCATCACGGGGATCGAGCTGCACGAAGACGAAGCGCATCTGCGTGACTGGCTTGCGCAGGGCCTTTACGGATCAATGGACTGGATGGCCCGCCATGGCGACCTACGCGCGCGGCCCGGCGACCTGCA
>CADCUA010000736.1 GCA_902805755.1 uncultured Lysobacter sp. | reverse complement strand
CTCTGGTTGAGCTCATCGAGCACACTCTGGTGGCTTTTCTCGCCGGCATTCAAACGCTCGCGCACGGCATTGGCGATCGCGTAGAACAGATCGTCGATGCGCGCGCGGTGCACCAGGTCGATCTGGCCCAGCGCGTACGCGGCCAGGCCTTCGCTGTAATGGTGCTGCGCTTCGTGGAACAGCTCCACCGCCGGGCGCGCATCGAGCTCGCCATGGATCTCGCGCAGGTGGCGGATCACCGTGGGCTCGTCGTCATGCACGTCCGGCACGCGACCCTGCGGCGCGGGCTCGACTTCCGACACGTTCGCGACCAGCACCGCGTGGTGCGCGGTCATCGCGCGCCCGCATTCGGTGACGATGCGCGGCTGCGGCAGGCCGTGTTCGGCGCAGGCTTCGCTGAGCGGCTGCACGATGTTCAGTGCGTACTGCTTCACGCCGTAGTTGATCGAGTAATAACTGCGCGAGCGCGTGCCTTCGTAATCGATGCCGAGACCGCCGCCCACGTCCATGTAGCGCACTTTCGCGCCCAGCTTGCTGAGCTCGACGAAGTAGCGCACCGCCTCGCGCATGCCGCTGGCGATGTCGCGCACGTTCGAGATCTGCGAGCCCATGTGGAAATGCAGCAGGCTCAGGCAATCGCCCATGCCGCTGTCGCGCAGCGTCTTCCACAGGTCCAGCACCTGGCGCGGGCTGAGGCCGAACTTCGCCTTGTCGCCGCCGCTGTTCTGCCATTTGCCCGCGCCCAGGCTCGCAAGGCGCATGCGCACGCCCAGGCGCGGCACCACGTCGAGCGCCTTCGCCTCTTCCATCACGAGCGCAAGCTCGGACGGTTTTTCGATGACGATGTACGTCTCCAGCCCGAGCTTGCAGCCGATCAGCGCGAGGCGGATGTACTGGCGATCCTTGTAACCGTTGCAGACGATCAGCCCGCCGGGCTGGCTCAATGCGAGCACGGCCATCAGCTCGGGTTTACTGCCCGCTTCCAGGCCGAACTGCGTGCCTGCCGGCGCGCCCTCGCGCGCGCCGCGCTCGGCAAGGGTGCCGGCGACGCCGCGATGCTGGTTGACCTTGATTGGGTACACCGCGGTGTAGCCGCCGCTGTAATCGCACTCGTCCATCGCCGATGAAAACGCGCCCTGCAGCTTGCGCAGGCGATCGCCGAGGATGTCGGGAAAGCGCACCAGCAGCGGCAGCTTCGCGCCGTTCGCTCGTGCTTCGTCGACCACCTGTGCCAGCGCGACCTGTGGCCCATTCGCACCGCCCGGCCGCACGCTGACGCGACCGGAATCGTCGATGTCGAAATAGCCTTCGGCCCAGTGCGGGATCGAATACGTCCTGCGGGCCTGATCGAGCGACCAGTCGGTCATCGGCGTGTTACCGGTAAAAACGTGGGGACGCGCATTCTAGCGCCCGCGCCTGCACGCGAAGGAAACGGTGCGGTCACCGTCTCGTTGG
>CADCUA010000735.1 GCA_902805755.1 uncultured Lysobacter sp. | reverse complement strand
GCTAAGATAGTTCTGGTAGCCTTCTTTGCGAAATCTGTTGTCTCATCTGTACTTCCAGGGGCAGGCGAACCCATGTCACCGCAACAACGCATCCGCCTCGCACGACGCCACGCCGGGCTTTCCCAAGCCGCGTTGGCCGCGGCAGTGGGCGTGCACCGCAGCGCGGTCAGCCATTGGGAAGCCGGCAAGGACAAGCTGCCCAGCACCTCACACCTGCAGCATCTGGCCGTGGTCACCAATGTGCAGTTCGAGTGGCTCGCGACCGGCCGGGGCCGCATGCAACTCACCGCGGAGACCGAAATGGATTCGGTGGCGACGGCCGACGCGCTGCTGGTGGACGATCCGCTTGAATTGCGCCTGCTGCAGGCGTTCCGCGAGTCGCCGCTGAAAGCACGTGCGCCGCTGGTGGAGGTGATCGAACAGCTCGCGGTGATGCGGACGGGGCGCCGCCCCGGCAGTGGGCGTGCGTTGAACTCGCATCTGCTGGAGCCGACGTAAGGCACGACACGAAATCCGTCGAGACGCGTTGCTGAGTGCGACTGCAGTCCGGTGGCGCCCTCTACCAGAACCAAGGAAAGCCGCTCGAGATCATCGCCAGCGGACGGCGCACCCCATCCTCATCAGGCCGCCCTGCCCGACCGGCAGTTCGCACCGTCGGGCCGACCGCTACAATCGATCGGATGTCTGCGCTCATCGTCTATTGCAGTTGCCCCGACGCCGCCACTGCCGACGCGATCGCCTCGGACCTGGTGCAGGAGCACCTGGCCGCCTGCGTGACCGCGCTGCCGTCGGCGCGTTCGACCTATCGCTGGGAAGGGCGCATCGAGCAGGCGGACGAGGTGCTGCTGCTGATCAAGACCGTACCGGGTCGTCTCGAAGCGCTTACCGAACGCATCCGTGCCCTGCACCCCTATGAACTGCCGGAAATCCTCGCGGTCGAAGCCGCGGGCGGGCTTGCGCCGTACCTGCAGTGGATTGCCGACCAGACCGACACGCATGACTGAATCTTTCCGGCGCCGCTGGCGCACCCGACTGCTGGGCGCATGCGCGGCGGCCCTGTTCTCTGTCCCCGCGTGCGCAGCGGTCGACGAAGCCGACCTGCTGCCGGTCGACCAGGCGTTCGTCCTCAGCGCGCAGGCGACCGCGCCCGACACGATCGCGTTGCGATGGCGCATCGCCGAGGGCTATTACCTCTACAAGCACCGCACGTCCGCGCAGGCCGACCCCGCGTTTGCCGCGAAGGCACTGCAACTGCCGGCCGGCAAGCGCTATCGCGACGAGTTCTTCGGTGAGGTCGAAACCTATCGCGGCATGCTAGAGGGCACGCTGAGGGGTGAAGCCGGGCCCGCGCAGGTCACGCTCAAGGTGAAGTACCAGGGTTGCGCGGACGCCGGCATCTGTTACCCGCCGCAGACCCGCACCGTCACCGTCGCACTCGCGCCCGCGGCGGAGCCAC
>CADCUA010000734.1 GCA_902805755.1 uncultured Lysobacter sp. | reverse complement strand
GGCCGCTGCCAGGTGCTTGCCACGCTGCCCCGTGTATCCGGATCGTCGAACGCCTTGTCCCCTAGGGCCGCCTCACGAATGCCCATGAGCTGCTTGGACGCAGCAGCCAAAAAAGAACGATCGTGCTAATGTCATCGCATGTCGACCGCTCGCACAGTCACCAAAGGCGCTGCCACCCGGGAGCTGATTCTGGATCGCGCGTACAACGTCGCCTGTCGCGCGGGGTTGGAGGGGCTGTCGATTGGCGGCCTGGCGTCCGAGGTCGCAATGTCCAAGAGCGGTGTGTTCGCGCACTTTGGTTCACGCGAGGACCTGCAGCTGGCAGTGCTGGACAGCGCGGGCCGCCGTTTCCTGGAGCATGTGATGGTGCCCGCGCTGAGGGCACCGCGTGGTATCGCGCGGTTGCGTGCACTGATGGATCGCTGGTTCGACTGGGCACGCCACCGCGATGACGGCGGCTGCATCTTCCTGGCCGCCGCCAACGAATACGACGACCGCCCGGGCCCGCTACGGGAGCGGGTGATCGCGCAGCTGGACCAGTGGCGCACCGAGCTCGGGCGTGCCGCCACGCTCGCGATCGGCACCGGCGAACTCGCTCCATCCACCGACGTCGAGCAGCTCGCGTTCGAACTCTATGCGCTTGCGCTCGTCGTTCACCACGACGCCGGTCTGCGCGGCTTCGATGTCGCATACCAGCGCGGCATGCAGGCTTTTGAACGCCTGATACGCGCCAATTCCCCCACCGCTTGATCGTTGAAGGACCGCTGCCATGGATCTGCGCACGCCGATAATTAGCACGATCGTTCGAAACAAGATCGCATACGCCTGGATCCGCTTCCAGTTCATTGCCGCGCGATGGCTCGCCCCTGAAGCGGCCGTGCGACGCGCAGCCGCGCTGTTCTGCACGCCGCATCCGGGGGGACGGCTCGGCGCGCCCGCAGTCGATGGTGCGCAGCGCTTCGAAATCCGCGCGTGCGGACATCGTCTGGTCGGCTATCAATGGGGCGACCCGGCGACGCAGCCGTATGTGTTGTTCTCACACGGCTGGGCGAGCTGCGGTGCACGCATCGCCCCATGGGTACCGGCGTTACGCGAAGCGGGACTGGCAGTGGTTGCCTTCGACCACGTCGCGCACGGTGCAAGCCCGGGCGACCGGGCGACGCTGCCGGTGTTCACCGATGCACTCGTCAGCGTAGGCGAGCGTTTCGGCCCAGCGCGCGCGGTGATCGGGCACTCGCTCGGTGGAGCCGCTGCGATGCTGGCGCTCGCGCACGGGCTGAAGGCCGAGCGCGCCATCCTGGTGGCGCCGGCGGCAGATCCAGTCGCTGCTGCGCATCGCTTCGCCCGCGCCGTTGGGCTGGGCCGCGCACTGTGCGAGCGGATGATGTCGGGCTTCCAGGCTCGCCTGGGCATCGCGTGCGACGAGCAGAAAGCCGAGCGCAACGCACCCGTGATCCG
>CADCUA010000733.1 GCA_902805755.1 uncultured Lysobacter sp. | reverse complement strand
GCTCGTCTGTCAGGATCGAACGGTGGGTGTCGTTGCGGTGCAGAGCTATACGCCCGGCGTAGGCTATTCGACGCCGGACCAGGAACTGCTGACGTTCATTTCGTACCAGATCGCGAACGGCCTCGAGCGGCAGCGCGGCGCCGCGGCATTGAAGGATGCCTACGCGGACCTGGAGCGGCGGGTGGCCGAGCGCACGCTTGAACTGA
Organism: uncultured Lysobacter sp.; assembly: GCA_902805755.1. Taxonomy (GTDB): domain Bacteria; phylum Pseudomonadota; class Gammaproteobacteria; order Xanthomonadales; family Xanthomonadaceae; genus Cognatilysobacter. The sequence continues at coordinate 1,256 of CADCUA010000733.1, read as the reverse complement.
GCGAGCAGATCACCGTTCGGCGGCAGGTGGAAGAGCGCCTCAAATACGATGCGCTGCACGACTCGCTGACCGGGCTGCCGAACCGCGCGTGCCTGCGCGAACAACTGGTGCTGTGCCTGGAACGCCTGAAGCGCGACACGGATTACCGTTTCGCCGTGCTTTTCATGGATCTGGACCGCTTCAAGGTCATCAACGACAGCGCCGGCCATCTGGTCGGGGACCAGTTGCTGAAAGAAGTCGCGCACCGCTTCAGCCAGTGCGTGCGCGGCGGCGAGGACATGGTCGCGCGACTCGGTGGCGACGAGTTCGCCATTCTGATGGACAACATCCATGGCAGCGAGGATGCACTGCGCATGGGCTCGCGCGTGATCGAAGCGCTCCGGGATCCCGTCCGCATTGACGACAAGGACCTGTTCACCGGTGTCAGCGTCGGTATCGCTCTCAGTGATGCGAGCTACGCCACGCCCGAAGAGCTTCTGCGCGATGCGGATATCGCGATGTACCGCGCGAAGGCCGACAGCCACAACAGCATCGAGGTATTCGACGAGCAGTTGCACCAGCAGGCGCTGCAGCTGCTCGAGGTGGAAAGCGACCTGCGCCTTGCACTTCTGCGCGAGGAGTTCGAGCCGTATTTCCAGCCCATCGTGGATCTGCGTGACGGGCGCGCCGTGGGCTACGAAGCGCTGCTGCGCTGGAACCACCCCGAGCGTGGCGTTCTAGCCCCGGGGGCATTCCTGCAGGTCGCCGAGGCGAGCGGAAGCCTGGAGGCGATCGACTGGAAGATGTTCGAGAAGACGCTCGCCGTCGTGCCGCAGCTGCTTGGGCCCGGTCAATACGTGAACCTCAACTTTTCCCCGCGCCATTTCCGAAATGGCGACCTGGACGTACGGCTGCTTTCGCTGTTGCGCGTATTCGGAGTCGAGCCGCGGCAGGTGCGAATCGAAGTCACCGAAGGCACCTTGATGGAGCACCCGGAACGCATCGGCGCGCTGTTCGAGCGCCTGAGGGCGGCCGGTATCGTCACAGCGCTGGATGACTTCGGCACCGGCTATTCGTCGCTGAGCTACCTGCACCGGTTCCCGCTGCAGACCGTCAAGATCGACCGCTCCTTCGTCATGGACCTGGCGCCCGGCGAAAGCGGCGGCAGCACGGCCGTGGTCCGTGCGATCCTCGCGCTGTCGCGTTCGCAGTCGCTGGAAGTGGTCGCCGAAGGGGTGGAAACCGAGGAGCAGCGGCAACTGCTGCTGGGCCTTGGA
>CADCUA010000732.1 GCA_902805755.1 uncultured Lysobacter sp. | reverse complement strand
TGCAGCCGTCGCAACCGTGCCGCACGGCGCGCGGTGGGTGCAGGGGTCGGGCTCATTGCAGGCGCGCTCATCGATGCAACGAGCCGGCTGCGATGATCGTGCATCCACGTGGGTGGATACCGATGCTCGACCTGTCAATGGACGCCGGGTCGCAGTAACGCGACGCGCGCGGGGCGACTGCGCAAGCGGTGTTTCGTCGCGAACGAATGATCGGAAGCTCCCGCACGCCCCGCGACGGCGCCGGAGCATCTCGAGTACCGCGGTGGGCTTCGTTGCCGCAGGCACCGCATCGGTCCATGGCCGGGCCCGTTGTGCGCAGAGGATCGCCAGTTTCGATGCCGGTCGCGGCAGACGCGGTGAAGGTGGCTCAGGCGACGCGTGCGCGACCACGCCGCGATGCGGGGCGCCGCGCGTGACGCAGAAAGCGCAGCGTGGCCTGTTCCCACTGTCGCGCGCCGCGCGCGCCCTCGGTGGCCTTGTGCAGCGATCCGTCGCGCCAGCCGGCGAACACGGCCGGGTCGATATAGGCCTTGCGGCACACCGCCGGCGTGTTGCCGAGCGCGCACGCGACCTGCTTGGCCACCTCCGCCTCGGCGGCGGCCAGCGCACGTTCGCTTGCACTGCCCTCGTCGCTGATCGGCAGTGGCGTCGCCGCGAACGCCTGCACCGCAGCGAGCGTGCCGCCCCAGGTGCGGAAATCCTTCGCGGTGAACGCCTCGCCCATCGCCTCGCGCAGATAGCTGTTGACCTCGTCCGAGCCCACCGGCTGCACCGCGCCGTCATCGTCGCGGTACTGGAACAGCGCCTGCCCCGGCAGTTGCTGGCAACGGCGTACGAGCCGCGCAAGGCGCTCGTCGTCGAGCACGATGTCGTGCTCAAGACCCGACTTGCCGCGGAAGCGGAAGCGCGCGCGCCCGCCCTTGAGGAACGCGACGTGGCGGTTGCGCAGCGTGGTCAAGCCGTACGAGCGGTTCTGCCGCGCATAGCTGTCATTGCCCACGCGCACCAGCGTCTCGGCCATTACCGCCACCACCATCGCGAGCACCTTCGCGCGCGGAAATCCGCTGCGCGCGAGGTCGCGTCGCAGCCGGTTGCGAAGGCGAGGCAGCGCCTGGCCGAACTCGATGATGCGATCGAACTTGCCGGCGCCGCGCACCTGTTGCCAGTCCGCGTGGTAGCGGTACTGCTTGCGACCGCGCGCGTCGCGGCCGGTCGCCTGCAGGTGCCCACGCGGTTGCGTGCAGATCCACACGTCGGTGTAGGCCGGCGGGATCGCGAGCGCGCGGATGCGGGCGAGCGTCGCTTCATCGCGCACGGCGCTGCCGTCGGGCAGGCGATAGTTGAAGCCGTCGCGCATCGCATGCCGCCGGATGCCGGGCGCGGTATCGCTCACATAGACCAGGCCGGCCTGCGCCGCCGCTTCGGCATTGACCGGCGCAGGCAGGTCCGCATCAGCAGCGGCCGAACC
>CADCUA010000731.1 GCA_902805755.1 uncultured Lysobacter sp. | reverse complement strand
CCACTGCCGCCGTTATCCCTGCCATTACCGCCGGCGTAGCTGTGTCCGTGGCAACCAAGCACTACCCGGCAATGCTTACATCGACACCGTCATCGCCAGTCGCTAAAGCAAGCAACCTGGCCGAATCGCACCCATGCTGTCCGGCCAGCCAAGCAGCCGATCAATCAACCCACATCGATCCCCGCCAGCTTCTGCAACGCCTCCGCATACTTCGCCCGCGTGCGCTCGATCACCTCAGCGGGCAGCCCCGGCCCCGGCGGCGTCTTGTCCCAGCCCAGCGCCTCCAGGTAATCGCGCACGAACTGCTTGTCATAGCTCGGCGGGCTGGTGCCGACTTCGTATTCGTCCGCCGGCCAGTAACGCGAAGAGTCCGGCGTCAGCATCTCGTCCATGACATACAGCCGCCCGTCCGCATCGGTGCCGAACTCGAACTTGGTATCGGCGAGCAGGATGCCGCGCTGCGCCGCGTAATCGGCCGCATAGCGATACAGCCGCAGCGTCGCATCGCGCACGGCCTCGGCCAGGTCCGGCCCGATCATGTGCACGACAGTGTCGAAATCGATGTTCTCGTCATGATCGCCCACCGCCGCCTTCGTCGAAGGCGTGAAGATCGGCTCGGCGAGTTGCTCGGCCTGGCGCAGGCCGTCGGGCAGCGCGATGCCGCTGACGCGGCCGGTGCGCTGGTAGTCCTTCCAGCCACTGCCGATCACATAGCCGCGCGCGATGCATTCCACCGGCACCGGCCGCAGGCGCTGGGTCACCACCGCGCGCCTGGCGTAGAGCGATGCATCGACGCCGTCCGGCAGCACCGCCGCTACATCGATGCCGGTGAGGTGGTTCGGCACGATGTGCGCGGTGCGTGCGAACCAGAAATTGCTGATCTGGCACAGCATCTCGCCCTTGCCCGGGATCGGGTCGGGCAGCACCACGTCGAACGCGCTGAGCCGGTCGGTCGCGACCATCAGAAGATACTGGCCGTGCGGTGTACCCGCGGGCAGGCGCTCGTGCGGCAGGTCGAATACGTCACGCACCTTGCCCTTGTGGCGCAACGGCAGGCCGGGCAGGTCGGAATCGGAAAGCGAGGGTCGCAGTGGGCTGGACAACGCGGGGTCCCTTTACGTGGCGGGCGAAGCGATCGGACCCTGCCGCGCCGCGCGCGCAGGCGCGACAGGGCCGGGCAGTGTACGCCGGTCGCGGCAGCCGTGCTGCGGCCCGCGGGCGCGGCTAGACTGGCGTGCCGCGACGCTCAGGCAGGCCCATGAAACGCTGGTACGGCAAGCTGCTGGGATTGATCGCGGGCGCCGCGCTGATGCGCTTCAACCCCTTGCTCGGCGCCGCGCTCGGGCTGCTCATTGGCCATGCGTTCGACCGCGACTGGTTCGCGCGGCGGCGTGACGATCCCTATGCCGTGCTCGGCGTCGATGCCGATGCAACCGACGCGCAGATCGACCACGCCTACCGGCGCCTGATGGCGCAATACCATCCTGACCGGCATGTCTCGTCCGACGAACCGCAGCGCAAGCATGCGGACAAACGTGCACGCGAGATCAACCGCGCTTACGACCGTATCCGCACGCTGCGCAAGCGCAGCTGACGCACCACGCCTGGCTCATGCGCTTGGCAGGTGATGATGCTCTCGATGCGGGCATGAGCGCCACACGCTCCATGATTCGGACTGCTTGATATGCCGCGATGTCCCGTTCGCGATGCAGCGCTGCGCGCTTGAGATACAAGGCGGATCCTCACGCCGCCGAGGCCGGTCGCCCGGCGTGTTCGACCAGCTCATGCACCCGCGCAACCGCGTACGCCCGGTATGCTGTTCGGCTGCCAGCACCCATGCCCGTATCAGTGCTGCGATCCAGCGCCCGCGTGCAGCCGGTCGTCCACCTATGGAAAGGCCCATGAATCATTCGCGTAACAAAGCCGCAGTCGCCCAGGAAGCGCGGCGCATCTCCACCGGCGATGCAGGTCTCGATCGCGTGCTCAACGGCGGGCTGTTCCGCGGCGCGGTGACGATCCTGCAGGGCACGCCGGGCGCAGGCAAGACCACGCTGGCCAACCAGATCGCATTCGAGAACTCGCGTCGCGGTGGTAGCACGGTGTACATCACGCTGCTCGCGGAATCGCACGGCCGCCTGACCGCATCGATGGGGAACATGGAGTTCTTCGACGATGCCGAAGTCGGCCAGTCGATCCATTACGTGAGCGGCTACAACATCCTTGTCGACGAAGGTACGCAGGGCCTGTTGCGCCTGATCGGCGCGGAAGCGCGCACGCGCCAGGCGAATCTTGTCGTGCTGGACGGGCTGTTCGTGCTCGGCGATGCATGCACGACCGAGAGCCAGTACCGCAAGTTCGTCAACGACCTCGCGCTGCAGGCGGAGCTGATGGGGAGCACCGTGCTGCTGCTCACGAACAGTGAGCGTTCGGCGAGCAGCCCGGAATACACGATGGTCGACGGCTGGCTCGAGCTGGGCCGCTACACCACCGACTCGCGTTCCGCGCGTTTCATCCAGGTGCACAAGCTGCGTGGCAGCGGCTTCGTCTCCGGGCGCCACAAGCTGCGCATCAGCCTGAAAGGCATCGAGGCGCTGCCACGGGTGGAGTCCTATCTCGGCCACACGCCACGCATCCCCGAAGGCGACGCGCGCGTGCCCAGCGGCGTGGCCGGGCTCGACCGCATGTTCCACGGCGGCATTCCGGTGCATTCGACAACGCTGCTCTGGGGCGCGAGCGGCACCGGCAAGACCACGTTCGGCTTTCAGTTCCTCGCCGCCTGCACGCGAGAGGAGCCGGGGCTGCTGTTCGGTTTCTACGAAACGCCGGGAGAGATCCTCGGCAACGCGCGCCTGCGTGGCATCGATCTCGAAACGCTGGTGAACGAAGGCATCGTGCACATCATCTGGCACCCGCCGACCGAGCACGACCTTGATGAGTTGGGCCATGTCCTGCTCGACCATGTTCACGCGCACGGCACGCGCAGGCTGTTCCTCGATGGCATCGATGCGTTCGAGCGCGTAGCGCAGGAGCCCGAGCGCCTGCAGCGCTATCTCACGGCGCTGACCTACGAGCTCCGTAACGCTGGTTGCACCGCGTTGTACACCGCGGAAGTGCCCGAACTCTACGGCGAGCAGCCGTTCGTGCTCGCCGGCAACCGCTCCGCGATCGGACAGAACATCGTGCTGCTGCGCTACGCGCAGGAACGCGAGGCAATGCGTCGGACGATGGCGCTGGTGAAGGTACGCGAAAGCGACTTCGACCACCGCGCGCACGAGTTCCGCATCACCTCGTCAGGTATCGAGGTGCTGGAGCCGGCCGATCCGCGTTCACCGCCGGTCGCGGTGCCGCCCATCGATGTCACCGGGGCCTGACGATGACCGAGGCGGAGCCGAAGCCGCGTCCTGTCATCCTCGTCGCCGAGGACGAGCCGGGCATCCGCAGCGCGCTGGAGCTTCTGCTGAGCCTGGAGGGCTACGAGGTGGTCGCGACATCGAACGGGGCGCAGGCATTGGAGGCTCTTGCCAGCCGCGAATGCGACCTGATCATCACCGACCACATGATGCCGGTGATGGACGGGCTGACGCTGCTGTCGAAGGTGCGCGCCGATGCGCGCTTCACGAAGCTGCCGACGATCATGATGAGCGCAGTGTCGCGCGCGCCGCAGGCGATGCAGCCGCTTGCGGATGTGTTCATCGGCAAGCCGTTCGAAATCCCGATTCTGCTGATGTCGATCCAGCAGTTACTCAAGCGCGGCGAACACTGAGCCTGTGATGGCCCGCGCGTCGCAGTGCGGCACGTGGGTCAGCAAGCGTGCGTGCCAACGATGTGCGTCGGGATCAGCGCATCCGCTGCGCCCGCACGCTGCGGGTGCTGCAACAACCCGGCCGCGCGGTAGGAGCGGACCGCGTGACCGGGCGATTGCAGCGTAACGCGGCAGAACTCAGAAGCGGTAGGAAACCGTCACCCGCACGCTGTCGAGATCGAAGTCCTCGTCGCTGCGCGCAAAGTCGGTGCCGGCCGGGTTGACCAGGATGAACGGGTTCGTCGCCGGTGCCGGACCGGAGGTGCGAACGCGCGCTTCATCGTCTTCCAGGCGCGTGCTGATGTATTCAACGCCGACCGACCACATGTCACCGATGCGACGCTCATAGCCCAGGCCGAACTGCGCGCCGGACGCGTCGCTGTCGCCGCTGTTGGTGAACGTGTTGACGCCGTTGCTGGTGTTGAAGCTGTTCTCGATGTTCGCCCATGCATAGCCGCCGGTCGCGTACACGAGGTTCTCGCTGTCCGCGCCGAACGCCATGCCGATGCGCGCGCGCAGTGCGGCCACGCTGTCGACCTTGCGCAGCATCGTGTAGCGCGCAGGCGTGGTGCTGAACGCGCTGACCGCGTCGCGTGCGTCGTTCATGCCGTACTCGCCGACGACACCGAACACCCAGGTGCCCATCTGCATGTCGTAACCGCCGCGGAAGCCCCAGTCGGCGCCGCCGGTGTTGCCTTTGCAGCCCGCTGCAGGGGTCGCGCCCTGTGCCTGTCCGTCGCAGAAGCCCGGCGAGAACGCGTCGGCGCCTGCGCCGGTGCGCACGGTGTCGTCGAAATTGCCATCGAGGTTGGTGTCGAACAGGATGCGGTCGCCGTTGTCATCGGGGTCCATGACGCTGCCGGCATACGCGCCGACATGGCCGCCGGTCCAGCGATCGGAGGACTGTGCGAACGCCGGCGTGGCGGCCAGCGCGGCGGTAAGAATGAGCAGGCGGGGCAGCAATGGTTTCATGGAGATCTCCTTGGATGGGGGCACGTCCGTGCCATCGTTTGCCAGCGCACACGGTCGCCGGCTGCGAGGGCTTGCATACCTGCA
>CADCUA010000730.1 GCA_902805755.1 uncultured Lysobacter sp. | reverse complement strand
AAGGTTCGCGCACCGGGCTTCGCGCATCTGCAGACCATGGACGAGATCGTCAGGGGCCATATGCTCGCCGACGTGGTCGCAATGATCGGCACCTACGACATCGTTTTCGGCGAGATCGACCGCTGAGTGCTGCGAAGCATTCGCTCGATCGCTGGGGAAAAGAACTGAAATGAAAGCAACCGGAAACTTCGAGGCCTGCCAGCACGTCGACCCGATCGTCGCGCTGTCCGATTCGACGCGCGCGCACATCGACCACTGGCTGACCAAGTTCCCGCCCGACCGCCGCCGCTCGGCCGTCCTCCCAGGCCTGCATGCAGCGCAGGAGCAGAACGGCGGTTGGCTCAGCGACGAAATCATTGCCGCGGTCGCGAAATACCTCGGGATCCCGCCGGTATGGGCGTACGAGGTGGCGAGCTTCTACTCGATGTTCGAGACCGAAAAGGTCGGCCGCAACAACGTGTCGTTCTGCACGAACATCAGCTGCTGGCTCAACGGCGCAGAACAGCTCGTTGCGCATGCGGAGAAGAAGCTCGGCTGCAAGCTTGGCGAGTCGACGACTGACGGTCGTGTTTTTCTCAAGCGCGAGGAAGAATGCCTGGCTGCATGTTGCGGCGCGCCGGTGGTTGTCATCAACGGTCATTACCACGAGAAGCTGGATGCGACGAAAGTCGACGCCCTACTCGACGGTCTGAAGTGAGGCGAGGGTAATGGCGCACGATTCGCATCACGACTATTCCAAGGGCTACGGGCCGGTCGGCCCAGCTCCGCAGGAGCACAACGTCGTTTATACGACGCTGCACTTCGACACGCCCTGGTCGTACGAGAACTACCTCAAGACCGGCGGCTACAGCGCGTGGCGCCGAATCATCGAAGAGAAGATCGAGCCCGCCGCCGTGATCGACATGGTCAAGTCGTCGGGTTTGCGTGGGCGCGGCGGTGCCGGCTTTCCGACCGGCCTGAAGTGGAGCTTCATGCCCAAGGGCAGCGGCACGCAGAAGTACATCCTCTGTAATTCCGACGAGTCCGAGCCGGGCACGGCAAAGGACCGCGACATCCTGCGGTTCAATCCTCATGCCGTGGTCGAAGGCATGGCGATCGCGTGCTACGCGACCGGCTCGACGGTGGCGTACAACTACCTGCGCGGCGAGTTCCATCATGAGCCGTTCGAGCATTTCGAGCAGGCGCTGAAGGAAGCCTACGAACACGGCTGGCTGGGCAAGAACGTGCTCGGAAGTGGCGTCGACGTGGATATCTACGGTGCGCTGGGCGCTGGCGCCTACATCTGCGGCGAAGAAACCGCTCTGATGGAATCGTTGGAAGGAAAGAAAGGACAGCCGCGCTACAAGCCGCCGTTCCCGGCCAATTTCGGCCTGTACGGCAAGCCGACCACGATCAACAACACAGAAACCTACGCATCGGTGCCCGCGATCATCCGCAACGGCGCGGAATGGTTCGCGAACCTGGGCAAGCCAAAC
>CADCUA010000729.1 GCA_902805755.1 uncultured Lysobacter sp. | reverse complement strand
TCCATCAGCGCGGCGGCGGTTTCCCGAGGCCACGCTGCAGGCGATCACGCGCGCGATCGACGAGAGCGAGCTTCGGCATACCGGCGAGATCTGTTTCGCGGTCGAGCCGGCTCTGCCCCTGGGCGCTGTTCTTGCGGGCACGACGGCCCGCGAGCGTGCTGCGGATGTCTTCGCGCAACTGCGGGTCTGGGACACGGCGGCGAACAACGGCGTGCTGATCTATCTGCTGCTGGCCGACCATCGCATCGAAGTGATCGCGGACCGCGGATTCGACGGGCGTGTCAGCGCCGAGCAGTGGCACGGCGTGTGCCGCGTCATCGAGGACGGCCTGCGTGCCGGCAAGGCGGAGGCCGGTGTGGTGCGTGGCGTGCAGGCGGTGTCGGAACTCCTCGCCGTGCATTTTCCGCGTTCGGCCGGCGATACGGACGAGAACGAACTGCCCAACCGCCCGCACCTGCTCTAGCGCCAGCGGGCAGACGCGTCGGGCACAATACAGGCCCCTGTCAGCCGCCGGCGCCGAATGACCGTCCTGCACCAGATCGACCCCGTCGCCCTGCAAGTCGGGCCGGTCAGCATCCACTGGTACGGCATCATGTACCTGCTGGGGTTCGGCCTCGCGTGGTGGCTCGGCGTGCGGCGCATCCGCGCGGGCCGACTGCCCGCCGTCACCGAGCACGGCTACAGTGATCTGCTGTTCTACGGGATGATCGGCGTGGTGCTCGGCGGGCGGCTGGGCTACGTGCTGTTCTACGGGTTCGATGACCTGGTGCAGAACCCGCTGATGCTGGTGCGCATCTGGGAAGGCGGCATGAGCTTCCACGGCGGCCTGCTCGGGGTGCTCGTTGCCTGCCTGTGGTGGGCGCGCCGCCACCGGATCCACTTCTTCGACGTCGTCGACTTCATCGCGCCGCTGGTGCCACCGGGGCTCGGCTTCGGACGGCTGGGCAATTACATCGGCGGCGAGTTGTGGGGCAAGGTGACCGCGGGCAACTGGGGCGTGGTGTTTCGGAACAGTGATCTCGGACCGTACACGGGCGCACCCATGGAACGGCTGCGCGAGTTGCACGCCAGCGGCGCGCTGGATGCATTTGCACGCCATCCGTCGCAGCTGTACCAGGCGGCGCTCGAAGGCCTCGCGATGTTCGCGCTGCTGTGGTGGTTCTCAAGCAAGCCGCGTCCGCGCTACGCCGTGTCCGGGCTGTTCGCGCTGCTGTACGGCGTGTTCCGTTTCATCGTGGAGTTCGTGCGCGAGCCCGATGCGCATCTCGGCTATCTCGCGTTCGGCTGGCTCACGATGGGCCAGGTGCTGAGCCTGCCGCTGATCGCGCTCGGCCTGTTCTGGCTCTGGTATTCGCGGCGCACGCCGGTGCTGCAGCCGCGACCCGTACCGGGCGCCTGACATGCAGGCCTATCTCGATCTGCTGCGGCATGTGCTGGAACACGGCACCGACAAGTAGATCGGAAGAGCACACGTC
>CADCUA010000728.1 GCA_902805755.1 uncultured Lysobacter sp. | reverse complement strand
TCCCCGCGGCAATGCGTTGCCATCGATGCGGGCGAGCTCGGCCAGGTGCATCACGCCTTCAACCGCGCGCTGCATCCCCGCCATCGTCGCCTGGAAGATATTGATGCGGTCGATCTCGTCGGCTTCGACCGACACGACATGCCACGCCAGCGCACGCGCGGTGATGCGGTCGTACAGCGATTCGCGCCTCGCCGCACACAGCTGCTTGGAGTCGGCAAGCCCGTTGATCGGCGTGCGCCCGGGACCGAACACGACGGCGGCGACCACGACCGGCCCCGCGAGCGGACCGCGACCGGCCTCGTCCACGCCGGCAATGCGCTGCGCGCCGCGCGCGACGGCGAGATCAAGCGTCAATTGCGATCGGGCCTTACCCATGGCGCGACGATACAAGCTCCACGACCGCATCCGCCGCCTGCGCCGAAGCATCGCGTCGCAATTGATGATGCAGGTCGAGGAAACGCGGCTGCAGGGCGGTCGCCGCTGCAGGATCGCGCAGCCAGCGCAGTGTCGCTTCGGCCAGGCGCTCCGGGGTGCAGGCGTCCTGCATGAGCTCGGGCACCAGCGCTTCGCCCGCCAGCACGTTCGGAAGCGAATAGCGGTCCACCTTCAGCAGGCCCAGGCCTTTCACCAGACGGTATGTGCTCGGCGCAAGTCGATAAGCGACGACCATCGGGCGCTTCGCCAGCATTGCTTCGAGCGTCGCGGTGCCCGAGGCCAGCAGCACCACGTCGCTGGCCACCATTGCGGTGCGTGCGTTGCCGGGGATTTGCACCAGTGCCGACTGCAGCAGCGCACAGCGTGGATGCGTAGCAAGCACCCGGGCGAACGCTGCGGCCGCGTGTGCATTCGCCATCGGTACGACGACCTGCAACCCGGGCTCGGCGGTAAGCACATGCGCTGCCGCTGCAAGGAAGTCCGGTGCGAGCCGCTCGATCTCTCCCGTACGCGAGCCCGGCAGCAGCGCAAGCACCGGCCGCGCCGGGTCGAGCCCGAGCTGCACGCGGGCGGCACTCCGGTCCGGTTCCAGGGGCATGCGGTCGGCCAGCGGGTGGCCGACGAACCGTGCTTCGATACCGTGCCGTGCATAGATTGCCGGTTCCATCGGGAACAGGCAGAGCACGCGGTCGGCACTGCGCCCGATCTTCTGCGCGCGCTTCTCGCGCCAGGCCCACACCGACGGGCTCACGTAATGCACGGTGGCAATGCCGCGTTCCTTGAGCCAGCGCTCGAGGCCGAGGTTGAAGTCAGGTGCATCGATGCCGATGAAGACATCCGGGCGCCATGCCAGCAGGCGCGCACGCAGTTCGCCGCGCAAGCGCAGCAGACGGGGCAGGTGCCGCAGGACTTCGGTCAGGCCCATGACCGCCAGTTCGTTCGCGTCGTGCCACGCGTCCAGGCCCGCGGCCCGCATGCCATCACCGCCGACACCTGCGAATTCCGCGTTGGGCCAGCGTTCGCGCAGCGCGTCGATGAGGCCG
>CADCUA010000727.1 GCA_902805755.1 uncultured Lysobacter sp. | reverse complement strand
TGGCCGCGCAGCACGTCGATGACATGCGCCGCGCCGAAGCGCTGGCCGGTGCGGTAAACGCACGACAGCGCCTTGCGTGCGGCTTCGGTGCCGTCCCAGCTGCGCGGCGGATCGATGCAGTTGTCGCAGTTGCCGCAGGCGCCGGCGTGCGGCTCGCCGAACCACGCGAGCAGCGCCTGGCGCCGGCATTGCGCGGATTCGCAATAACCGAGCAACGCATCGAGTTTGCGCAGCTCCGTCTGCTTGCGTTCCTCCGCCGCTTCGCCCTGCTGGATCAGCTGTCGCATGCTCACGACATCGCCCAGCCCATAGCTCAGCCACGCTTCCGCCGGCTCGCCGTCGCGGCCGGCGCGGCCGGTTTCCTGGTAATAACCTTCGATCGACTTGGGCAGGTCCACGTGTGCAACGAAGCGCACGTCCGGCTTGTCGATGCCCATGCCGAACGCGATCGTGGCGACCATCACCACGCCGTCCTCCTGCAGGAACTTGCGCTGGTTCGCGGCGCGCGATTCCGCGTTCATGCCTGCGTGGTAGGGCAACGCGCGGATGCCAGCGGCCTGCAGTTGCTCGGCCGTGCTGTCGACGCGCTTGCGCGAGAACCCGTACACGATGCCGCTCTGGCCGCGATGGTCCTTGATGAAGTCCAGCAGCTGGCGCGAGCCGCCGCCGTCCTTGTGGACGATGCGATAGCGGATATTGGGCCGGTCGAACGAACTGACGAACTGTCGCGCGTCCTCGAGCGCGAGGCGCTCGACGATCTCGCGCCGCGTCGGCGTATCCGCCGTGGCCGTCAGCGCGATGCGTGGAACGTCCGGCCAGCGCTCATGCAGCACGGTGAGCTGGCGGTATTCGGGGCGGAAGTCGTGCCCCCATTGCGAGACGCAGTGCGCTTCATCGATGGCGAACAGGCCGATATGCGCGCGGTCCAGCAGGTTCAGACAGCGTGGCGTCAGCAATCGCTCGGGCGAGACGTACAGAAGGTCCAGCTCGCCGGCGATCAGCGCACGCTCGACGTCCATCGTCTGCTGCGCGTCCAGCGTGGAGTTCAGGCACGCGGCGCGAACGTCGAGCTGGCGCAGGGCCTCGACCTGGTTCTGCATCAATGCGATCAACGGCGACACCACGATGCCGCAGCCCTCGCGCAACAGCGCGGGCAACTGGTAGCACAGCGACTTGCCGCCGCCGGTGGGCATCAACACCAGCGCATCGCCGCCGCCGGCGACGTGCTCCACGATGTGTTGCTGTTCGCCCCGGAATGCGGTGTGACCGAAGATGCGATGGAGCAGGGCGAGCGCGTCTGACATCCGCCTAGGGTAGCAAGCGGGTCAAGCGCGAGCCGGGCGCGGGGTCGCCATGAGGTGTAGGAAAACGCCGCGGGTCAACGCGGGTTCAAGCAGATGCACCGTCGCAAAACGTTCATGCGCATGGACGCCATCAGTCCGCGGTGCAAAAAACGAATGAAGCGCCACCGTTCCCGG
>CADCUA010000726.1 GCA_902805755.1 uncultured Lysobacter sp. | reverse complement strand
GCGCGAGGCGATCGCGGCTGAAGCAGGGGACGATGAGGAGGAGAGCATCGGCGCGATCTTCAAGGAAGCGCGCGAGCAGCGCGCGGCCGAAGACGAGCGTCGCGGTGGCGCTCGTTCGCGCAGCGGCGCACCCGGCGGCGCCGGCGGTCGTGGCGAAGGCCGCAGCCGTGATCCGAACAAGCCGCGCACCCCGCGTCCGCCGCGCCCGCGCAGCGAACCGGTCGCAGAGGCACCTGTTGTTGCCGTCGTTGCCGCAGCGCCGCCGAAAGCCGTAACGGAAACCTCGGGCATTGCCACCGACACCGAACGTGCGCCACGCAAGCGCCGTCGTCGTCGTGGCGGGCGCCGCGTCGAGGGCGACGAAGCCGTCGGGATCGAGCAGCCCGCCGCCGTGATGGACGGTCGCGCCGTTGGTGCCTCGCGTTCGCCGGTTGCCGGCATGCCGAAGCCTGCCGCGTCACCGAAAGCAGCGTCACCGGGCGACGGCAACAAGCCCGGCCTGCTGCGCCGCATCGGCCGCGGCCTGAAATCGCTGGTCACGCGCGGGCCGCGATCGCAGCACTGACGCGCCGCGTCCGGCGAGGAACGGGAAATGCCCGCAGTGCCTGCGCGACAGCGCACGCTGCGGGCGTGTCCCACAGGCGCCAATGCGATGCCACCGGCACCACCGCAGCCGTTGGTTGGCCGGCGCCCGTAGCGCGCAATGAACGCTGCCCATGCAGGCGGCATCTGCAATACTCCGCCTCCCGCTCGAGCCTTGCCTGTCCATGCCGGTCCTGCGTTTCGATAACGTCAGCAAGCGCTATGCCGGGCGCGATGCGCTGATCGAGGTGAGCTTTTCGATCGAGCCGGCCGAGATGCTGTTCGTGACCGGCCATTCCGGCGCCGGCAAAAGCACGCTGCTGCGGCTGATCCACCTGACCGAGCGCCCGACGCGCGGCACCGTGCTGCTCGCGGATCGAAACCTCAACAAGGTCAGTGGCCGGCGCATCGCAATGCACCGGCGCGATGTCGGTGTCGTGTTCCAGGACCATCGCCTGCTCGCCGATCGCAGCGTGGCCGACAACGTTGGCCTGCCGCTGCTGCTGCGTGGACTGGCGCGCGGCGAGATCGCCAAGCGCGTGCGCGTGACGTTGGAAAAAGTCGGCCTTGCCGAACGCGAACGCGCGTTGCCGCACCAGCTCTCGGCGGGCGAGCAGCAGCGCGTCGGCATCGCGCGGGCCATCGTTGGCGAGCCGGTGCTGCTGGTGGCCGACGAGCCCACCGGCAACCTTGATCCGACCCTGTCGGGCGAGATTCTGTCATTGCTCGAATCGCTCACCACGCGCGGCACCACCGTGCTGGTCGCCAGCCACGACCTGGCGCTGGTGCGGCGTATGCGCAAGCGCGTGCTCGTGCTCGATCACGGCCGCCTCGTCGACGACATCGCGCCGTCGGAGCTTGCGGCATGAACGGCGTACGTGCGCGTTGGGCCGCGCCGGTACGAACGTCCGTGCGCGCTTGTAGACATAAGCGGAGATCCGGTCGGTGAGCGCCCAAGCGCGCCCCGGGCTGCCGACGCGCTCGCGCCTGGGCACCTGGCTGGACCATCACCTTTACAGCGTGGTCGCAAGCGTCGGCCGCCTCGTGCGCCGGCCATGGTCCACGGGCCTGACCGTCGGCGTCATGGCGATTGCGATCGCGTTGCCGCTGGGGCTGTGGGCCGTGCTCGCGAACGTGTCGCGCTTTGCCGGTGACGTGCAGGATTCTCGCGAAGTCAGCGTCTACCTCAAGCCCGGCATCGATATCGAACGCGTGCGCGCACTGGTCGGCGAGGCGCGCGGCCGCGCGGACGTTGTGCGCGTGGAATGGCGCACCCCCGCACAGGGGCTGGCGGAGCTGCGCGAGCGCGGCGGCTTCGACGAGGCGCTCGGCGCGCTTGGCGAAACCAACCCGCTGCCGCACCTGCTGCGCATCACCCCGCGCGGCGACGAGGCGGCGCTCGCGCAGGCGCTCGAACAGTGGCCTGAAGCCGATGTGGTGCAGCACGACGCCGCGTGGCGGCAGCGCCTGCAGCGCTGGCTTGGCCTCGGTACGCGGCTGGCGTGGGTGCTGGGCGCGTTGCTCGGGCTGGGCGCGCTGCTGGTGGTCGGCAACACGGTGCGGCTGGATATCCAGTCGCGGCGCGAGGAGATCGGCGTGCTGCAGCTGCTCGGGGCGACCGACGGTTTCATCCGCCGGCCGTTCCTGTACTTGGGCGCGGCGTACGGCGTGCTCGCCGGGCTGCTCGCGCTCGCGCTGCTGACGGCGGCGGAACTCGCGCTGCATGCGCCCGTCGCCGGGCTCGCGCGCAGCTACGGCAGCGCATTCGAGCTGCAGGGTTTCGATCCATTGCGGGCGGCCGTCGCAGTTGTGGGTGCCGGGGTGCTCGGCTGGCTTGGCGCGGGTCTGGTAACGGGCCACTATCTACGCCAGACCCGGCCGACCTCGACCTGACCCATGACGACCGGACCGAACGACCTGCGCCACCTCGCCACCAGCGCACCGCGCATCCTCGTGGTGGACGGTTCGAAGCTGGTCCGCAAGCTGATCGGCGACGTGCTCGTTCGCGAGGTCGCCGATGCGATCGTGCTGTCGTGCGGCAGCATCGCCGAAGCGCGCGAGGTGCTGGCCAGCGGGCCGGTCGAGCTCGTCACCACTGCCCTGGCGTTGCCCGATGGCGACGGCATCGCGCTTGCGCGCGTCGTGCGGCAGTCGTCGGGCCAGGCCTACATGCCGATCATCGTGGTGTCGGGCGAAGCGCAGGCGCACCTGGAAGCGCGCCGCTTCACCGAAGACGTCACCGATTACTTCGACAAGGCGCTGGGCCACAACGCGCTGGCCACGTTCATCCGCGGCTACGTGCAGCCGCAGCCGATCCCCGGCGCGCGCGTGTTGTATGTCGAGGACAGCCGCGTCGTGGCGATCGCGACCAAGCGCATGCTGGAACGCCACGGCCTGACCGTGATGCACTTCGTCGGCGTTGAAGAGGCGCTCGTGCATCTGGACGCGCACCGCGAGGGGCTTTATCCCGGTGCGGACCTCGTGCTCACCGATGTCTACCTCAAGGGCGAACTCAGCGGGCACGACCTGCTCGACCGGATTCGCGGCGAGTACGGTTACGGCAAGCGCCGCCTGCCGGTGCTGGTGATGACGGGCGATGCGAACCCGCAGAACCAGACCGAGCTGTTGCGCGCGGGCGCGAACGATCTGGTGCTCAAGCCGATCGAGGAGCGCCTGCTGGTGACGAAGACGCTGTTCCAGCTGCGGCTCGCGCAGCTGCCGGAGACCGCCGGGCCGGCATGAAGCGCGGTGCAGGCGGACGCAGGGGTTGTGGCACGGCCGGGCAGGCCGGGGCTTTACCGCCGCGTGGCGCTCGACCGACGAAGCTGCATCGATCCGGAGCGGGCAGACAGGCGCGTGTCTTCTCATGCATTCCCGGCTGGCTGCGACTGCCAATGAACGCATCGCCATGAGCGAGGATCGCATCCGGCTCGAGCCGTCGTGGAAAGCGCGTGTCGGCGACTATTTGAAGCGGGACGAGATGCGCGCGCTGTCGGCGTTCCTGCGCGAGCGGCGCGCGGCCGGCGCGCCCGTGTATCCATCGCCCGCGCAGATCTTCGCCGCGTTCGACGCCTGCCCGTTCGAGCGCACACGCGTGGTCATTCTCGGGCAGGACCCGTATCACGGGCCCGGCCAGGCGCATGGACTGAGTTTCTCGGTGCCGCCCGGCATAGCCGTGCCGCCGTCGCTGCTGAACATCTACAAGGAACTCGAGCGCGATCTCGGCCTGCCGCGCCCGAACCACGGCTGGCTGTTGCCGTGGGCGCAGCAGGGCGTGCTGCTGCTCAACGCGGTGCTCACGGTCGAGGCCGGACGCGCCGGTTCGCATCAGGGGCGCGGCTGGGAGGGATTCACCGACCACGTCGTCGAAGTGCTCAATCGCGAGCGCGAGCACCTGGTGTTCCTGCTCTGGGGCAGTTATGCGCAAGCCAAGGGCCGTGTCATCGACACCGCCCGGCACCGCGTGCTCAGGGCGCCGCACCCATCGCCGCTCTCGGCCCACCGCGGCTTCATTGGCTGTGGCCATTTCTCGAAGGCGAACGAGTACCTCGTGCGCACCGGGCAGGTGGCGATCGACTGGACGCTGCCGGCTGGAGCGGGCTAGGTCGGCGCGTTTGCCAACGGCAGCTGTACAAGCGCGCCTGAGCATTGCGCTGACAAACGGAATTGACCCGACGCTTACGCTGTCCCTGCAAGCATGCAGTGGGGATGTGTTTCCGCCGTTCCACCGGTAGAACACTCAGAACTTCCGGCCTCTTTAGCAGTCCCATACCCCGGCTGCTAACATGACGACCATGACCCAGACCCTTGCTACCAACGCTCTGATTGCGAACAACCTTCCGGTGCCCGCGTTCAACGGCCTGTCCGCACTGGGCTCGCTGGACGCGTACATCAGCGCCGTGCATCGCATCCCGGTGCTCAGTGCCGAGGACGAGCAGCAACTCGCTCGCCGTTACCGCGACGAGCAGGATCTCGATGCGGCACGTGAACTCGTGCACTCGCACCTGCGCTTCGTCGTGCATGTCGCGCGCGGCTACAACGGCTATGGCCTGCCGATGGGCGACCTGGTGCAGGAAGGCAACATAGGCCTGATGAAGGCGGTCAAGCGCTTCGATCCCGACCAGGGCGTGCGACTGGTGAGCTTTGCAGTGCACTGGATCCGCGCGGAGATGCACGAGTTCATCCTGAAGAACTGGCGCATCGTCAAGGTCGCCACGACCAAGGCGCAGCGCAAGCTGTTCTTCAACCTGCGCCGTTCCAAGACGCGTCTGGGCTGGATGAACGCCGAAGAGGTCAGCGCGGTCGCGCGCGATCTCAACGTGTCCGAGCGCGAGGTCATGGAGATGGAGTCGCGCCTGTCCGGTCGCGACATCGGCTTCGACCTGCCCGATGATGCCGACGACGACCATGCGCCGCCGTCGCCCGCCGCGTACCTGCGCGCGGCCGAGGAAGATCCCTCGCAGGCGTACGAGCGCGCGGATGAGGAAGAAAACAAGCTCGATGCACTGCGCGAAGGCCTGGCCGGACTGGATGCGCGCTCGCGCGACATCGTCAAGCGCCGCTGGCTGGACGGCGAGGGCAAGGTGACGTTGCAGGAACTGGCCGATGAATACGGCGTATCGGCCGAGCGCATCCGTCAGATCGAAGCGAACGCGCTCAAGAAGATGCGAGCGTTGTTCGTGGCCTGAGCCGTTGATTGAAATGGCGCGGTAAAGCGGCCCGGGAAACCGGGCCGTTTCTTTTGCGGTTATCGGGCGCGCGCGCCGGCACCGCCGTTGCGATCAGGACAACCGATCCTGCAGCGCCTGATCACGCAGCGATGGTTTGCGCGGAAACGGCCTGATCGCCATGCACACAAACAGGGCGTGTCACTTCGCGCTGAGCAGGCCCGCCGCTTCGAGTGCGAGGCGGCCGGGCTCGCGGTCGTACTCCGACAGCGGGCTTTCATCCGGACAGGTGTTGTCCGGGAAACCGAAACGCTTGCGCAGCTCCAGGCCGCACTGCGTCTGCTGCTCGAAGCCGTCGCCGGGCTTGGCCAGGCAGTGCTGTTCGAACACGCGCGCAAACGCGTCGCGGCGCTGCACGAATTCCTTGCTGCACTTGCGCGTCACCACGATGCGGTCGAGATCGGCCTGCGCCGCGTTGATGCCGCTGAGCCCGTAAAGCATCAGCTCGTTCTCGCTCAGCACGCGCAGGTCGCGATTGGGCACGGTCATCATGAGGTCGGCCAATGCCGCGGCGCCGCCGTTGCGCTCGAGGTATTCGGTCACGTCACCGTGGACCTGCCTGAGCTCGGCGCGCAGCTCCGCGCGGGTGTTCGCTTTCGAGCGGTCGCGGATCAGGCGGTGGATGCCGACCTTGCCCTCGATCGAACGCGTATTGCCGCCTGCGAGCACGAGCACGCACGCGCTGTGGCAGTAGGAGCGATCGCGCACCCAGATGTCCCAGCGCGTGTCGGCCATGATGTCGCCGGCGCGGATCGCCTCCTCGACATGGCCGCCGGTGGAGCTGATGTCGAGCACGCGCGAATGGATGTCCAGGCGGTCGGCCATCGCCGCCACGCGCTGGACGAGTGCACCGAAGCCGGCGCCGATCTTGCCTTCATAGCGCACGCGCACCTGGCCGCGTTCCTTGCATGCGGCGAGCGCGTCGACGAGGCTGAAAAAATCCAGCGACGTCAGCAGTGCGCCGTCGCCATGCTCGCCGTAATCGAACTCGCAGCTGATGCGCGCGGTGCCACCCTCGAGCTTCGCATCGGGCCAGTAGGTGCCATTCAAGACTTCTTTCGCCGGGACTGCGCCGGTCACGAGCGGCGCATCGTCCGCCTCGTTCGAAGCGTGCTGCCCGAGTGTCACGGTCTGCTTCGCAGCGGAGTCTTCAGGGACGCGGCTGCAGCCAGACAGCAGCACCAGCCCCAGCATCATTGAAAGTGAAAACGACGATCCCCGCATTGGATTACCTGTTCGTTACCTGCGTCGTGTGTCCGGAAGGCCGTGCATGTCGAGCTTACAAAA
The DNA here is from genome assembly GCA_902805755.1 of uncultured Lysobacter sp. GTDB lineage: Bacteria > Pseudomonadota > Gammaproteobacteria > Xanthomonadales > Xanthomonadaceae > Cognatilysobacter. Next base: position 4,715 of record CADCUA010000726.1, on the reverse strand, counting down.
AATGCCCCGCATGCGATTTCATTGTCACGCCGCGCCAGATGATTGCCTGTAGTGCATGAATGCACACCCCGGCAAGGCTTAAGCCGCTGCCCGTCACGCTTCCGCACGCACGGCCGTCGCGGTTGTGCTCGCTGGGGCGCGTCGGGAATGTTTTCCCGGCTGCAGGCGTAGGACTTCGTCGCGCGCGAATGGTTCCGGTGCGTGTTGCCAGCAAAGTCGGATGCTGCCTGATGAAAGCTGATGGCACGCGGCGGCAAGTCGGCTCATCCGGTGCGATCCGTACTTCGCATGCCTGTTTGGTCGAGTTAGCCGCGCATGTCTACGAACGCGCATCCGGGCTAGTACAGATCCACCGGATCCACATCCAGCGACCACCGCACCTTGCGCGCGTCCGGGCTTTCATAGATCGATGGCAGCACTGCATCGAGTGCGGCGTGCAGGCTGCGACGTTCGGGCGAGCTGATCAGCAACTGCATGCGCTGGTAACCGGCGCGGCGTGGCATGGGCGCGGGCAGTGGCCCATGCAGCTGCACTTCGGTCAGTTCGAACTGCTCGCGCGCGGTGCGCAGGAAATGCTCGGCGACCTCGATGCGCTGCGCTTCGGCGCGCAGCAGCGCGAGATGCCCGAACGGCGGGAACGCGGCCGCTTCGCGCTGTGCCAGTTCGATGCTGGCGAACGCGTGATAGCCACCTTCCAGCAGCGTGTGCAGCAAGGGATGGCCCGGGTGATGCGTCTGCAGCAGCACCTCGCCCGCGCGTTGCGCACGTCCGGCGCGGCCGGCGACCTGGATCAGCAACTGCGCGAGCTTCTCGGGCGCGCGGAAGTCCGCACTGAACAGGCCTTCGTCGATGCCGACGACCGCAACGAGCGCGAGGTTCGGCAGGTCGTGGCCCTTGGCGAGCATCTGCGTGCCGACCAGGATGCCCGGCGCATCGCCGAACGTGCCCAGCAGCTGCTCCAGCGCATCGCGCCGCTGCGTGGTGCCGCGGTCGATGCGCAGCACCGGGATGGTGGGAAACTGCGCGCTCAGCAGTTCCTCGATGCGCTCGGTGCCCGCGCCCTGGGGTTGCAGCGCGAGCCCGCCGCAGTCCGGGCAGGCGTTCGGGGCGCCGCGGCGTGCACCGCAGTGGTGGCACTGCAGGCGTCGGCCCTGCGCATGCACGGTCATCGGCGTGCCTTGGGTTTCAGTGCTGCAGCGTGCGCAGTGCGCGGTCCAGCCGCAGTCGTGGCACAGCAGCACCGGGGCGTAGCCGCGCCGGTTCTTGAACACCAGCGCCTGCCCGCCGGCCGTGAGCGTGGTGGCGATCGCATCGACCATCTCCGGCGACAGGCCGGCCTGCAGCGGGCGCTTGCGCACGTCGATCACGCGCACCCGCGGCGGTTGCGCAACGCCGGCACGGTGTCGCAGGCGCAGGTGTGTGTACCGGCCGAGCTCGGCATTGCGCAGCGATTCCAGCGACGGCGTCGCGCTGCCCAGCAGCACCGGCACCCCGAGCGCCTTGCCGCGCACCAGCAGGAAATCGCGCGCGTGGTAACGCAGCCCGTCGAGCTGCTTATAGCTGCCGTCGTGCTCCTCGTCGATCACGATCAGCCCGGCGCGCGGCAGCGGCAGGAATGCGGCCGAGCGGGTGCCGACAATCACCTGCGCCTCGCCGCGCAGGCAGGCGGTCCAGGTGCGCGCGCGTTCGCCGTCCGACAGGCCCGAATGCAGCGCATGCACCGGCACGCCCAGGCGGCTGCGAAAGCGCGCCAACGTCTGCGGCGTGAGCCCGATCTCCGGCACCAGCACGAGCGCCTGCTGGCCGCGCGCGAGGCAATCGACGATCGCCTGCAGGTAGACCTCGGTCTTGCCGCTGCCGGTAACGCCATCGAGCAGCAGCGTCGCAAACCCGCCACGCGCCTCGAGCACGGCGGCCAGCGCCGCCCGCTGTTCCTCGTTGAGCTCGGGCCCGGGCTCGGCGGCGCCGGTAGCAAGCGTGGTCACGGCGACGCGCTCGGCCAGCCCGCGCGAGGCAAGCGCACGCGCGGCGGTGCGCCAGTCCTGCATGTCGGCATCCAGCGCGTCCTCGCTCACCGCGCCCGCGGCCAGCCGCTCGGCCAGTTGCTGCGGCCGGCCCGGGCGGAAGCGGGCCGTGGCGGCCGCTTCGGTCAGGCGCCAGCCCCAGCTGCGGGTGTCCGGCAACTCCTCGCCATGGCGCAGCAGTGTGGGCAGCGCGGCTGCGAGCACCTCCCCGAGCGGGGCATGGGTGTAACGCGCCAACCAGCGCAGCGACTCCAGCAACTCGCCCTCCAGCACCGGCGTGGCATCGAGCAACGCGCGTGCGGACTTCAGCTCGGGCCCTCCTTCCTCGGCCGGACCCACGCCGGTAATCACGCCGATCAGCTCGCGGGCGCCGAACGGCACGCGCACGCGGCAGCCGATGTCGGCGGCGGCCGGAATGTGGCCTTCGATCGGCCGGTAATCGAACCGTCGCGGCAGCGGCACCGGCAGGGCGACGCTCCAGATGTCGGGCGCGGGCAGGGGGGGGGACATGGCCGAAGTCTAGCGGTCAGGGCGGCGTTGCCGGCAGCCATGAGGAGCATCCAATTGCTGCGGCGTGCGTCACAAAAAAACCGCAAGTCATGGTTCGTAAAGCTTTTTCATCCTTATCCACACCGGCTGTGGATAAATCTGTGCATCGGGTGTCGGCATGTGGCGGTGAAGCCGGTCCGGCAAGGCCCTGGCCCGGCTTGGTCAAAAAAGTGCCATATACAGCAAATTGGATGAATTTCAATGACTTGCCCGTGGAACATTGCGCAGGCTAGCGGCAACACGTGTCGTGAAGCCGTCTTCACGGATGGGCTGGGGGCGCTGTGCACAACCCGAAGCGGTCGCAGGCCGCGCCGCGCCTGGAGGAGCACCAAACCGGGCAAAGTCAAGTCTGGCTCGAGCGTGTGGTGCGAAGCGGCGTGGCGCGGCCGGCGGCTATCATTCGACAATGCGTGGCCTGTCCAGATGAGTTCGATTGAAAGAGGCGCGGTGGCCGATTCGCCTGCCGCGGTCGGCGCATTCGTGCGCGGCGTCGAGCGACGCGCGGTCGTGCTGGCCGAGTTGCAGGCCGGTGACAGCGACGCCGGCGATGCTGCCGTTGTGGCCGCCAGCGAGGATTTCAGCCACCACGCCGCCGGGCTGCCCCTCGCGCAGTGGCCCAACCTGTTCTGGTCGACGTTGCTCGCGCGGCCGGAGCTGCGTGCTGCTGGCGCCAGCCGTGGGCACGACGGCTGGGCCCGCCTGGGCAGTGGACCGCGCGCGACCCTGCTGCTGCGACTGGCCGCGGGATTGGGCGAGGCGGATGCGGCGCAGGCGCTGGGCATCAGCACGGCGGCCTATCGCCTTGCCCTGCAGCATGCACTGCCGCATGCCGCCAACGGGCAACCCGATCCTCAGGCCTGGCAGGAACTGCGCGAGCAGGTTCACCAGCGCATCAAGACGCTGCCGGTGGACCGTGTGCAGCGACTCGCACGCCTGCGCGAGCAGGCGCTGCACGGCCCGGCGCCTGCAGCGCCGGTGCCGTCGTCGAGCACCGCGCCCCGCGGTTCACGCCGGCTGCTGCGCGTGCTCTGGAGCCTGTTCGCGGTGTGCGTGCTCGCGTTCGTGGCGACGTTCGTCTGGCCGAAGGGCGAGCAGGCATCCGTGGGCGGCGAGCACTACGCGCCGGAGCCTCTGGGCCGGCCGGCGCGGCCCGCCGCCCGCTATTCCGACGACGCAGCCTGGGCCACGCATCGCGATTTCGGGCTGGTGGCCGACGTCGCAGCCACGCCACTGGTACGCGAGCTGGAGTTCTACAGCTGGCTCGCCGCACAGATCACACCGGGGCCGACCGGGGCGCTGGGCCTGAATGACGGTGGGGTCCCGCGACCGCTCGGGTATCTGCCGGCCCCGGTGGCGGACGGCAACGCAGGGGTCGAGACGGCGGATGCGCCGCTGTAGCGCCCGCGTCGCCTGCGCGCTGCTGGCAGCCGGTGTTTTCATGGCAGCGCCGGCGCTGCCGACGCCGGCATTGCTGTCCGACTTCGCCCGGACCCTGCCGCTGCTGCAGCCGCGCGAGCGCAGTCGCCTCGTGCAGCGGGCGGAAGTCTGGGCCGGCTGGTCGCGCGCGCAGCGTCGGGCGCAGCAGGCGGGGCTCGCTGCGTGGGACGCGCTGCCGGCCGCCGAGCGCGGCGAGCGCCGCGAGCGCTACCTGGCGTGGCAGGCGCTGCCGATCGACGAGCGCCGGCGTATCGATGCCGCGCGGGAGGTCTTTGCCGCGTTTGCGCCTGGGCAGCAGCAGGAACTGCGCGCGCGCTTCGCCGCGGTCGATCTCGGCACCGCGCGGGGTTGGCGCCTGGGGCCTGCGTTGGGCGCCGATTACGCCGCGCTGCAGCCGTTGCTGGCGCAGGTGCCGGTTGACGAGCACGAAGCGTTGCTGCGCGTGTTGCGTGCGATGACGCCGCCGCAGCGGCAGGACCTTGCCGTGCTCGTGCAGCGCACGCCGCCGCAGGAGCGTGGCGCGCTGCGACGTGAACTCGTGTCGACTGCGGCCTCCAGCCGCGATGCGTGGCTGTACGAGCGCTTGCAACGCTGAGAGCACCGGCGTCGTTGAACTGCGGGGACGACGCGCGCTGTAAGCGATCGCCTTGGTGGATCGGCTTCAGGCGCCGCCGTCTACGGCGCTGACACCCGCATCGACATCGT
>CADCUA010000725.1 GCA_902805755.1 uncultured Lysobacter sp. | reverse complement strand
CGCGAACAGGTCGTCCTCGAACTTCGGCAGCTGGCCGGTGCCGCGCATGCTTTCGGCATTCACGATCAGCGGGACGTTCGTCTCGACATAGCCGTGCTCGCCGCTGTGCAGATCGAGCATGAACTGCGCGAGTGCGCGATGCAGCCGCGCGAGCGATCCACGCAGAACGGTGAAACGTGCGCCGGAAAGCTTCGCTGCGGTGTCGCCATCGAGCCAGCCCTGGCGTGCGCCGAGCTCGACGTGGTCCTTCACTTCGAAGTCGAAGCTGCGCGGCGTGCCCCAGCGGTGCTGCTCGACGTTTCCGCTTTCGTCCTGGCCCGCCGGCACTGATTCGTGTGGCAGGTTCGGAATGCCCATCGCGATGGCGTCGAGGTCGGTGCGGATCGCCTCGAGCCGTGCTTCGCTCGCCTTCAGCTCTTCACCGAAGCCTGCGACCTCGGCCATCAGTGCAGCCACGTCCTCGCCCTTCGCCTTCGCCTGGCCGATCGCTTTCGAGCGCGTATTACGCAGGTTCTGCAGTTCCTGCGTGCGCATCTGGATCTGTTTGCGTTCGGCTTCCAGGGATTCGAGCGCACTCGCGTCGAGCTCGTAGCCGCGGGTTTCGCGAAGGCGCCGGGCAAGATCGACAGGGTTCTGGCGCAGCAGGCTGGAGTCGAGCATCGTGGAAAGCCAAGGGGAACGAACCGGCGATTATTGCAGCCCTGCGCGGCGCCCGGATGATTTTCAGCGCGTTGACGCGGCTTCGGGCAGCATCGCGGCACCCGTCAACGGAGCGATGCCATGGAACCGCGTACTTCTGCCGCCGCCGACGCTCCGCCGCCATCGCCGCGCCGGCCGCGTCGTTCGATGTGGCTGTGGCTGGCCCTCGCGTTCGCGGTCGGCTTCGTGCTGTTCGCATTCGTGCTCATGCGCGGCAAGGAAGACAACGACTTCTTCCGCAGCGGCACTACCGAGCCGGAGGAGCGCGCGCCCGAGTACGCGCCGCTGCCGGCGCCATTGCCGGCGGGACAGGAAGATACCGTCGGCTTGCCACCCCCGCCGGCGGACATGCAGGAAGGGGAGCGTTCTCCGGAGGTCGCCGACGCGCCAGCGCCACCGCCTGTGCAGCAGCGCCGTGAGCAGCCGCCTGCTCGTGCCGTGTCCAGCAAAGCCGAACCTATTCCCGGGCAGACGCCCGCGCCGCGCTACCCGCCGCAGGCGCTGCGTCGCGGCGAACAGGGCACGGTGATCGTGCGTGCGGAGATCGGGCCCGACGGCATACCGACCGCGGTGAGCCTTGCGGCCGGCAGCGGCTCACGCACGCTCGATCGCGCCGCGCTGGACGCGGTCCGGCAGTGGCGGTTCAAGCCGGCGGTGGAAAACGGCCGGCCGACGGTGGGATCGGTGATCGTGCCCATCGACTTCGCGCGCCAGTAAGTATCGGATGGGGACGCGAGGCGCCGTGGCCTCGCGTCCCTTTGGTGACGCAGTGGCGGCGTCAGGC
>CADCUA010000724.1 GCA_902805755.1 uncultured Lysobacter sp. | reverse complement strand
AACGCCGCGCACGTGTAGGGATTTTCCGACCCGCGACTGCGGCGTTTCCCCGCGAGGGTGTGGCGGGGGCTCCGATACAGGGCAATCCCTTGCCGGCGCAGACTTTCATCACCGGCAGGACAGTGCCTCCGGCCCAGACAACCACTCAAGGAAGAACGCCATGAACCTCGCCACGCTCACCCGTTCGCTCGTGCTCTCGCTGATGCTGGTCGGCAGCGCGTTCGCAGCGGAGAAGGTCAACATCAACTCCGCCGACGCCGCCACGATCGATCGCGTGCTGATCAATGTCGGCCCATCCAAGGCCGAGGCCATCGTCGCCCACCGCAAGGCGAACGGCGCGTTCAAGAGTGCCGAACAGCTCGCCCTGGTGAAGGGCATCGGCCTGAAGACGGTCGAGAAGAACCGCGACCGCATCGTGGTCGGTGGCGCGCCGGCCCGCAAGCCGGCCAAGGCCGCGCCGCGCCCGGTGGCAAGCCGCTGATCGACCCGCAATCGATACACCGCGGCAGGAGCGCCGCGGACTCGGGCACCTGCCCGGACAGGGATGTACGCCGCCGGCGTGGACGGACCCACGCCGGCGGCATCGTCGCATCGCGCAGACCGTCGCTGGCTAGACTGCCGCGACCGTCTCCGGAGCCCGCCGATGCCCGTTGCCCTGCGCGCCGAATCATTCGTCATTCCGTCCAATGAATACCGCCGCGAGCGCTGGCGCAACGGACTGGGCTGGACGCGTGAGATCCTGCGTCGCTCGCTGGGTGGCGTGAATCTGGAAAGCGATGCGGAACACTGGGACTGGCGGTTGTCGATCGCGGAGATCGAACGCGACGCGGCGTTTTCGACCTTCGAAGGCGTCGACCGCGAGCTGGTGCTTCTCAGTGGCAACGGCGTGCGGCTGCGTTTTGTCGACGGCGAGGTCCATGAGCTGCTACCGCCGCACGAGCGCCTGCGCTTCGCCGGCGAGCGCGCGCTGACGGGCGAACTGGTAGACGGACCGACCCACGACTTCAACCTGATGTGGCGCCGCGATCGCGTCCAGGCGTCGCTGTGGCACAGGCCGCTGGTCGGCCCGATGGTGATCTTCGCCGAGCCCGGCACGGCATGGGCGGTGTACCTCATGGCAGGTCAGGCAACCTTCTGCGACGAGTCGGGCCTGCCGCCGCTGGCTGCGGGCGACACGGCTGTGTTGCAGGCGGGACAGTCGCGCCTTCGCCACGTGCTGGACGGGGGCGGTGAAGCGCTGTTGATACGTATCGAACCCGTGTAGGGGCGGGTGCGACGGCGTGTGCTCGGAGGCTGCGCGCAGCAACGCGCGTGTGTATCGGCGCGCCAATCGAGATGCTTGGCACGAACGCGGCGGCGCGCGCTCAGTTCATCGAAAAGGCCACCCGACAAAAGTCGTAACACGACGAGTCCGTTCCAACTTCTGGGAGCGATTGCGTGCGCTTGCATCTGAAACGGCAAACTCGCGGCAGTCACACCATGCACG
>CADCUA010000723.1 GCA_902805755.1 uncultured Lysobacter sp. | reverse complement strand
CTGCTCGCTTGTGCCCAGCAAAGCTACGGACCGGTCAGCTGATTGGATGCATGTGCATTGCGTGCACCCGGCTCGAAGCGGGCGCGCACTCGCGTCCTTCCCAGAACGCAGCGCGCGCGGCAGGTAGCGTCCCCTGCGTCGCAGCCGTCAGGCGCGACGGCTCCGGGCCTTGGCGCGCGTTCGCTTGCCGCTGGCCGTGGGCGGTGCGCCTTTGACGTCTGGCGGGCCCTGGAGTTTCATGTTTTCCAGCCATGCCAGCGTATCGATATACGCCATCAACGGCTGCAGGTACTCGGGCGATACATCGCGCATCAGCGTCAGCGCACGATGCACGAGGCGGGTGGAGTTGAGCGGGCCGGCGTTCTCCGGCGCCTGTTCCAGGGCCTGCCGCAGCTGGCTGTCGGACCGCGCGTGGGTGCAGAGGCGGCGGACGGCATCCAGTGTGTCGACTGCGGAGGTCTCTGTGCCAGTTGTATCGGTTGCGCTTGCGTCGCGTGCGCTCGACTGGCGTGCCAAGTGGTCGAGCAATATGGCGATCGCGCTTGGTGCGTGTGCGGCCGGTGCTACATGGCGATCCGGGCGCTCGTCGTTGCGGGCGGCGAGGTCGGAGGCATAGCGGTCGACCAGTTCGGCCAGGCGCGCATCCAGCAGGCAGCGGATAGCGCCGTGCTCGTCCGCTGCGCGACGCGCAAGCGCGTCGATGCGCGCGAATCGCACGATGTCCATGCGATCGGCGCCCTGTTGTCGCCACGCCTCCAGCCTTGCGTGCACCCCGGCGACGCCGTCGCTCATGGAGCGTCCGCGCCCGACTTTTTCGGCTTCGGCATCGGTGCGATTTCCACGCGCCGGTTGCGCGCACGTCCGGCCTCGTCGGCGTTGGAGCTGACCGGCTGCTGCGCGCCGAACGCGGCCGCAAACACCGATTCCGCAGGCAATCCGGCCTTGATCAACGCGCGGGTCACGGTCAATGCACGCTGGGCCGACAGTTCCCAGTTGTCCGCGAACTGGTTGCTGCCGCCGCGCACGAGACGGTTGTCGGTGAAGCCGCTGACCATCAGCACTTCGTCGCGCGCGCGCAGGTAGGTCGCGAGCGGGCCGGCCAGGCTCTTGAGAAGCTCGTGTCCTTCGGGTTGCAGCTGGTCCGAGCTGAGCGCGAACAGCACGCTGCCGCGAATGCCGATGCGGCCATCGACCAGTGTCACCCGGCCGCTTGCGAGCGGCACCGCCAGTGCCTGCTCCAGCGTCTGCATGCGCTGCGCTTCCTGCTGACGCCGGCGCACCTCCTCGTCGAGTCGCTGCGAGAGCTGCATCTGCATGCCGATAACGCCGACGAGGATCAGCACGAACACGCCGAGCAGCACCGACATCAGGTCGCCGAACGCGGCCCAGATCGGCGCCGCGGTATCGGCGTCGTCGTCGAACTCCACGCTCATGCCGCGTCCACCAACGCGCGCGCCTGCGCCAGTTGCTGCAGCTCGCCGATGATCTGCTTCTGCGCCAGCACGCTGAGGTCGACCACCTCGCGCGCCTGGGCGACGTAGTACGCAAGCTGTTCATCGCTGCGTGCGAGCGACTGGTCAAGCGCGCCTTCGATCGCCTGCAGTCGCAGAACCAGCTGCTCGTTCGCTTCGCCGAAGCGATGCACGGCCGCGCCGAAGACATCGCCGAGGCTGGCGACCTCGATCGCACCCGCAGTGATGCGATCCGCAACCGCATCGAGCTTGCCGGTCTCGGTTTCCACGTGATCGGTGAAGCGCGTGGCGACGCGTGCCAAGGCTTCGGCAGACGTGCTGATCAACGCATCCACGGCGCTGCGCTGCTCGGCGGAAGCGTGGTTGACCGCGCTCAGCAGCGTCTCGACGGTCGCGAGCAGCCGGCCCCGCTCTTCAAGCATCGCGTTGTCGCGAACCAGGCTCTCGGACAGGTTCTGCCGCAGTTCCGCGATCACCGCGGCGGCCGCCTTCGGGGCTTCAGCCGCGTCGTGCACCAGGCGCGAGACCTGGGCGATGGTTTCGCTCGCGTGGGCCTTCGTCTGCGCTTCCAGCGTAGTCTGCAGCTGCGCGTGCGATTGCTGCAGCGTGTCGATGAACGAGGTCGCATTTGACTCGAACGTGGCCGCGGCTGCGGTAAGTGCCTGCTCGTTGTTGCGGGCCAATGCTTCGCCCTGTGCGGTTTGCCGCGAGAGCGCTTCGGTCCACGCAGCCGTTGCGCTGTCGCTCGCTGTTTCGAAGCGTGTCGCCAAGGCGTCGACCAGGCCCGCCGAGGCGCGCGCCTGCGCTTCGACGCTCGCCTGCAGGTCCACATGCGATTTGTGCACTACGCCGACCAGCGAGGTGGCGTGCGATTCGAACGTGGCCGCGGCTGCAGCGAGCGCCTGCTGGTTGCTTTGTGCAAGCGCTTCGCCTTGCGTCGTCTGCCGCGCGAGTGCTTCCGTCCACGCAGCGGTAGCGCTGCTGCTCGCGGCTTCGAAACGGGCTGCCACGCTATCGACCAGGCCTGCCGACGCTTGGGTCTGTGCTTGCAGCGTCTCCTGCAGCGCCGCGTGCGATTGCTGCACGACGCCGATCAGTGCTGCGGCGTGCGACTCGAACGTTGCTGCGGCCGCGGTGAATGCCTGCTGGTTGTTCTGCGCAAGCGCCTCGCCCTGCGCCGTCTGCCGCGACAGGGTTTCGGACCACGCAGCAGTGGCGCTGTTGCTGGCGGTTTCGAAACGGGTCGCGACGGTGTCCACCAGGCCCGCCGAGCGCTGCTCGAAAGTTTCAGCGAATTGCTCGAGCGAGCCACGCACGTTCTGCAGCAGGCCGTCACTGGATTGCCGCTGCTGCGCCAGTGCGTCGGTCCACAGGCCGGCCACGGTCGTGGTGCTTGCGTGCAGCTTGCCGGACAGGTCTTCCAGCTGGCGCTGCATCGCGTGGTCGACGTTCTCGTGCAGCGAAGCCGCGTGTTGTGCGAGCGCCGCCATCGTCGTTTCCGCCACCGGCTGCAGGGCCGCGCTGGCGGCGCGCGCGCTTTCGGCGACGCTGGCCTTCAGTGACTGTTCGACGGAGGCAGCAAGGCGCGCGTGGATCGCTTCGGTGCGCTCATGGAACGCGCTCTGGTCGGCGACCTGTCGCTCGTGCGCCGCAAGACTGTGTTGCGCACTGTGCGTCAGCGCCTGCTCGACGCAGGCGACGAGTCGCTCGTGGACCGCTTCGGTGCGCTCATGGAACTCGGCCTGGTTCGCGACCTGCCGCTCGTTCGCGGCCACGCTCTGCTGCTGGATCGCCGCCATCGTTGCTTGCAGCTGTTCGACCAGCGCCGGCATGCCGTCGACCTGCCGTTGCAGCAGCTTGAATGCCTCCTCGCGCTGATGGGCCCGGGAGTGAGGGCGCAGCGTCGTCGCGATCGTCGCATCGAGTGCCTGCACCGCGTCCGCGCGTTCGCGCCGGCACAGCGCCGACAACAGCCCGAGCATGGCCGAGGCCGCGACACCTGCGATCGACGTGCCGAACGCGAACGCCAGGCCTTTCACCGGCGCCGCGAGCGAGGTGCGGATCGCGTCCAGGTCGGTGGCGCTCTCCAGCGCCAGGCCGGTGCCGCGCAGCGTGGTCATCATGCCGAGCAGCGTGCCCAGCATGCCCAGCAGCACCAGCAGGCCGACCAGGTACGGGGTCAGCGCCGGTGCCGGCAGCGGGACGCGCTCGCCCTCGATGCGCTGGCGAACGCCATTGCGCAGCGACGCGGGCAGCGGCTGCAGCCAGTCGGTGAGGCTGTGTACTGGCGCGCCCAGACCCGCGACCGCCAGCCTGAGCGCGGCCGTCGCCTGCCGGTAGCGGTGCAGTTCCAGACCGCCAACGATGTAACACGCGCCAATCAGCAGCACCACCGACAGCGCCAGCGCGCTCGCGCCGATGTAGCCCGCGGCGATCCAGCACAACGCGGCCAGGCCGGAGAGAAACAGAGCGGGTTTGAGCAGGTTATTGGGCATGGTGTCCGGCGGGGCAGGTGCGAAGGGCAGCGGTAAGGCCCTGGAGGGGTTGCATGCGAAGGTCGAGTTCGGCCAGCAGCAGGCGCTGCATGTCCTCGCGGAAGAGCGCGAGCCACGGGGGCGATGCCGACGAGTGGATATCTGCCGCGGCATCCGGCGTTTCCGCCGCCTGCTGCAGCCGTTCAAAGTGCTTGCCGAGAACGTCGGGCAGCGGGGCCAGCAGGGCGCGCTCGCGTGGGCCAAGCGCCTGCTCCATCACCGAGTCCATCGCCGCAAGCCGGCGCATGTGGCCCGCCTGCTTGAGCAGACGGCCGCGCAGGCGACCGCGCAGGTGGCGGATCTCCGCTTCCATCAGTTGCTGCAGGGCGATGTAGCGCTGGCGATGGAACGCCGCGTCCGCGAGGCCCGCTTGCATCGTGGTGTTTGCCGACGCCGCTGCGCCGGTGGATGCTCCGGGCGTCGCAAATGCCCGGTCGCCCTCGATGGCGCTGACCAGCATCGCGCGCACGCGGGCGCATTCGCCGTCGTCGCCGGGCGCATCGGTGTCGCTGCCGGTGGGCGATGTGGCGCGCGCATCGAGCGCCGCGGACAGCGCCACCGCCTGCGGCCAATCGATCCACTGCGCCAGTCGCGCGGAAAACGATTGCGAAGGAGCCGGCGCGTCGGTGCTGCCGAGGCGCGAGAGCAGGCGGATCAGCGCAGGGCCGTGGGTCTGCGCCCGGGGAGGTAGTTGCACTACGTATACGCCGCTAAAACACGGATTTTACACGGGTTTGCCTGGGCAACAGGACGCGATGGCCGTCGCAGAACGGCCGATGCGCGGCGTGCGGTTGCATTTGCCCGGCGTGGCTGCGCTCCAGATCGAAGCTGGCTGCCGGCCGTGCTGCCTGTGCGGGCATCGCGCTGATCGGGTGATGCG
>CADCUA010000722.1 GCA_902805755.1 uncultured Lysobacter sp. | reverse complement strand
ACCGCCAGGCAAGCACTGGCGCCACCGATCTGAACTCGACCGCATTGCGTAAGAGACGATCAGATGCCGACAGCACTGACACGTCTCGGCGCGTGAGCCGCTCACGTCAACTGCCTGTCTGCCCGTTTAATAGCAACAGTGACGAGCTTGACCGGCGCGCCATCACCAGCGTGATGGCACGTACGTACCTGCATATCTTGCGCAAGCGCAGATCGCCGCTGGAGGCGTGCCTACTCCCCGGCCCCGACGGCTTAGGGTCGCCCAGCACCGCATATCCGGATTCCCGGGTGCATCAGGCAGGCCTCTTCATACGAATGAGCCTCACGCCTCGCGGTTCGCCTCTGGAAGCCGCGGCCGTGGGTCAGCGCTCACTGCAGGACCAAGCTCGACCTTAGCTGCACACTGATGCGATAGACCATCCACGGCCGCTGATGCGGGAAAAGCTCCGCAATCGCCGCTAACCCGCCTGGCGCGACCGGAGCGCACCGTACGTTTGCATTCCCCATTCACGCACACCCAAAAGCGATGTTTCAAAAAAGACACGCCTCCGACGGGGCGAGGAACCGTCGGAGGCGCGGGGCCGGCGTTTAGGGCGCCGGCCGCTACCGGTGCGGCAATGCGCCGCGATATGCGGATGCGAGCGGAGGGCCTGAGCACCGCGTGTTCACATCCAAGCGCTTGTCGGAACTGGGAAAAACAGCCCGGGCCGCTCGTGGCGGCAGCGCCTGTCCCGATGTTGTCGCAACTCCCGTGCCACGCCAGGGCGCCTACGATCGCTCGCCGCCGGTCGTTTCGAAGCGCTGGAGCACCGAATTTTTTGCGTAAGGCTGCAGCTGTTTCACTGCACCTCATACGTCGTATTAACTGACCGGGCGGTACGGTGCCCTACCCGAGCAAGCGGAAGCTGGTGATGACCGAAGCTGTTCCATCCGTGCTGATCGTCGATGACGACGTCGAGTTCGCGAACGCGGCGGCCGACTTCGCGCGGACCCGTGGGTTCCGCACGACGCTCGCGCACTCGATCGAGCAGTCGCGGCGCGTGATGGATCTGGGCTCCACCGACCTGATGCTGCTGGACCTGGAATTGCCTGACGGCTCCGGCTTCGATCTTCTGGATGAGCTTGACCTCGCCCACCACAGCGGTCGCGTTGCGATCGTCACCGGCACGCCGTCGATCGAGTCGGCCGCGCGTGCGGTGTCGATGCCGGTCGTGGATTACCTGATCAAGCCGCTGTGCCCGATCCAGTTCGACGCCCTGCTCGCCGATACCCGCTCGCGCACGCCGCGCGCGCTGCCTTCGGCGTTCGGCGGGCTCATCGGCGAGTGCGAGCCGATCCGCAGCGTCGTGCGCGATCTGTGCAAGGTCGCGCCGACGACCGCATCGGTGCTGGTGACCGGCGAAAGCGGCACCGGCAAGGAACTGATCGCGCGCGCGGTGCACGAGCAGAGCGGCCGCCGCGGCAAGTTCGTCGCGGTCAACTGCGGCGCGATCGCGCCGGACCTGCTCGCCAGCCATCTGTTCGGCCACGAGCGCGGCAGCTTCACCGGCGCGGCGACGCGCCACGTCGGTTATTTCGAACAGGCAAACCGCGGCACGCTGTTCCTCGATGAAATCACCGAGATGCCCACCAGCCTGCAGGTCTACCTGCTGCGCGCGCTCGAAACCGGCACGGTGACGCGCGTAGGCGGCGTGGACCCGGTCGAGGTCGAGGTGCGCATCGTCGCGGCGACGAACCGTGACCCGCAGGCGGCGATCGAAAGCGGACGGCTACGCGAGGACCTGTACTACCGGCTCGCCGATTTCATCGTGCAGATGCCGCCGCTGCGCGCACGCGGCGATGACGTCCTGCTGCTCGCGCAGACGTTCGTCGACCGGCTCAACCAGCAGTACGGCACGAGCAAGCGACTGGCGCCTGATGCGAACCGTGTATTGCTGCAGCATGGCTGGCCCGGCAATGTGCGCGAACTGCGCAGCGCGGTGCAGCGCGCTTTCATCCTCAGCGAGGGCGACGTGATCCGTCTTGCCGTGCCAGGCCGCCGCGTGGCACCGGTGCACCAGGATGAAACGACCGTCGTGTTCAGCATCGGCATGACCTACGCCGAAGTCGAACGCGAGATGCTGATGAAGACGCTCGCTCGCTTCAACCACGACAAGACGCAGACCGCGCGCGCGCTCGGCGTGAGCGTGCGCACGATCCATAACCAGCTGGCGCGCATTGCGGATCCCTCGGCCTCGCCGCGCGAAGGCCTGCAATGAGTTCACAGCCTCCGCTTTCGCAGGTGCCGGTGTTACCACCCGCAACAGGGGCGATGCCGGCGGCGATGCACGGCCGCTGGATCCACGAACTGCGCAACGAACTCAACACCGCGATGATGGCCGCGGCGGCCGCGCGCCGCCTGTTGCAGGACGGCATGACCGATGAGGCGCTCGCGAATGTCCGCCGCACCGAAGCGGCCTGCTACCGCTGCGCATCGCTGCTGCGTGACTCCGACGATCCGTTGTAGCCGGCTGCCGCACTCCAATCTGTGCGCATAAATCTTTAAGCATAAAAAGGCCCGCGCCGTTCGACGCGGGCCTTTCGTTTCAACTCACCCGGTCAGTGCTGGCCGGAGCTGCTGCCGCCGGTGCCGGACGGCTTGCCGCTGAC
This sequence comes from uncultured Lysobacter sp., assembly GCA_902805755.1. Classification (GTDB taxonomy): domain Bacteria; phylum Pseudomonadota; class Gammaproteobacteria; order Xanthomonadales; family Xanthomonadaceae; genus Cognatilysobacter. The sequence goes on along the minus strand of CADCUA010000722.1, from coordinate 2,238 downwards.
GGAGCTCTGGTTGCCGGTGCGCGCTGCGCCTGGCGAGGACTGGTTCGGCAGCGCCGACGCGCTCGATCCCTGCGAAGCCGATTCACCGTTGCCGCCCAGACTGGAGCTGCTGCCGAACTGGCTGCCCTGCCCCAGACGCGAGGCCTGCACGCGCACGCGGTTGTCGACATCCTTCACACCGCTGCAGTGTTCGATCAGGTCCTCGACGTGATGCTTCATCCAGCGCTGCTCCACCGTGCCCTCGAGCACCACGCGGCCCTGCTCGCAACGCACCTCGATCTCGCTTGCATCGATGTGGTCGTCGTGCGTGAGGCGCTCGTGGATGTCGTCGATGATGCGCTCATCCGAGCGCGTGTAATTCTTCGGCCCGCGGCCGCGATGGCTCTGCTGTCCCTGCATGCCGCCGCCGAACTGGTGCTGGCGCAGGCCACCGCTTTGCATGCCCTGCGAATACTGCATGCCGCCGCCTTCGCCCTGCGCGTACTGCGGACCGCCGAAACCGTAGCCGCTGCTCTGGCCGTAACCGGAACTGGTGCCATAGCTTTCGCCCATGGCGCGGCCGCCAAGCCCGGCGTTGTTGGTGGCGCCGAATCCGCCGAAGCCGCCGATGCGGCCCTGACCGATCGCCTCGTTACCGAAGCGCGGTTCGCTGATGCCGCCGTGCTCGCCGTAACCGGCGCCGGTCATGCCCGGCTGGCTGTGACCGGCCGACCCGCCCTGCCCGTACTGGCTGTACTGCCCGTACTGGCTGCCCTGGCCGTAAAGACTGTTCTGCTGGCCCGACTGGCCGTAGTGCTGTGAGCCCGATTGCCCTGCCTGCTGGCCATAATGCTGGCCGCCCATGTGCTGGCCGTACTGCGAGCCCGACTGCTGCCCGGTGCTGTGCTGACCGTAGCCCTGACCGCTCGTACCAAACGGGTCGAAGCCCTGCTGCCCGCGCTGACCCTGCGACTGGCCGTAGCCCTGGGAACTCGCTCCCTGCCCGTACTGCCCCGCGTACTGCTGGCGGCTCTGTTCGCGACCCCAGACATCGGCGCCACGGTTCTGGTCGCTGGAATCGCCCCAGCCCTGCTCCATGCTTTGCGTGCGGATGTCGCCCGCGAACTGCGAACCGCCGGACTGCCCGTAGCCGCCCTGGCCGTACTGCTGTGAGCTCTGGCCCCCATGCTGGCCGTAGTTCGATGCGCTCGATCCATGGCTGCCCTGCCCGTACGGCGCATGCGTTTGGCCCTGCTGCGCGCCCGGCGGCTGCGTGCGCGTGTGGTTACTGCCGAATTCGTTGCCCTGTTGCGACATGTCGTTGCTCCTTTGATCCAGCCAAGTGCGGCCTGCCTGCATGGCCTGCACACCCATGCGCAGGAAATCCTGCGCGACGTTCTTCAGATCGTTTCCCGTGTTTTTGTTACGCACTGATGAACCCTCCTCCGTTGATATGGATCGTCTGGCCGGTGATGTACGAGGCCTCCTCGGTGGCGAGGAACACGTACGCCGGCGCGACTTCCGCCGGTTGGCCCGCGCGCTTGAGCAGCGTGTCCGAGCCGAACTGCTCCACCTTCTCCTCGTCGAACGACGCCGGGATCAGCGGCGTCCAGATCGGGCCCGGCGCGACGGCGTTCACGCGGATGCCGCGATCGGCCACGGCCTGCGCCAGTGAGAACGTGAACGCCTGGATCGCGCCTTTCGTCGAGGCGTAATCGATCAGCGTCTTGTGCCCGCGCGCGCCGGTGACGGAACTGGTGTTGATGATCGATCCACCTTCGCCCAGGTGCTCCAGCGCGGCATTCGCGACATGCATGTAGGCGAAGATGTTCGTGCGGAACGTGCGCTCGATCTGCTCGGCGGTCAGCTCTTCAGGCGCGTCGACCTCATGCTGCTCGGCCGCGTTGTTGACGAGAATGTCGAGCCGCCCGAACTTCTCGACCGTCTGGGTGACGACGCGCTTGCAGTGCTGCGGATCGGCGAGATCGCCCGGAAGCAGCAGGCATTCACCGCCTTCGGCTTCGACCAGGCGCCGGCATTCCTTTGCATCGCTGTCCTCGTCCAGGAACGCGATCGCGACATTCGCGCCTTCACGTGCGTAATGCACGGCGACCGATCGACCGATGCCGCTGTCGCCACCGGTGATCAGTGCCACGCGCCCGCGCAGGCGCTGCTGTTGCCCGTAACCGTCGCGGATGATCACCGGCGCGGGATCCATCAAGGATTCCAGCCCCGGTTGCCGCGCCTGTAGATCGGAAG
>CADCUA010000721.1 GCA_902805755.1 uncultured Lysobacter sp. | reverse complement strand
CCCTGGATACCGAGGTGCTTCGGGGACGTGATCTTGCGGTCGATCAGATCGCGCGCGACCGCGGCGAAGTCCTCGTAGGCCTTGTGGCGCTTTGCCTTGAGCGCGGCCTGGTGCCAGCGCGGGCCGTATTCGCCGCCGCCGCGGATGTTCGCGACCACGTACACGCCGCCCTTTTCCAGCCAGCCCTTGCCGACACCGCCCGAATACGCAGGCGTCAGCGAGATCTCGAAGCCGCCATAGCCGTACAGCAGCGTCGGCGTGGTGCCATCGGCCTTGAGGTTCTTCGGCTTGACGATGAAGTAAGGCACCTTCGTGCCGTCCTTGCTGGTCGCGAAGTGCTGCGCGATCTCGTGCCTGGAGGCATCGAAGAACACCGGCATCGTCTTGAGCACCTGCGGCGCCTGCCCGATCTCGGCCAGTGCCAGCGTGCTCGGCGTGAGGTAATCGGTCGCGGTGATCCACACCGCATCGCTTTCGTCGGCATCGACCGCGGTAACGCCCACGGTGCCGATCGTCGGCGCACCCGTAAATGCCTCGCGCTTCCACGCATCGCCCGCCGGCGTGAGCACACTCAGGCGGTTCTTGACGTCCTCGAGCACGTTGAGCACGAGGTGGTTCTTCGTCCACGTGTAGCCAGCGAGCGAGCTGCGCTCGGTCGGCGTGAACAACGTGGTGAACTCGCGCTTGCCGGCCATGAACGCATCGAACTTCGCCGCGATCAGGCTGCCGGCCACATAGGTCTTGCCGCCGGCTTCGTACGCATCGCGCAGCTGCAGCACCAGCCAGTCCTTGTGCACGGACTTGTCGGCCGAGTTCGGTGCATCGATTTTCTTCAGCGAGCCGTCGGCCTGCCTCAGATACAGCTCGTCGTTGTAGAACGCGAGCGTGCGGCTGACGAAATCGCGCTCGAAGCCGGGCGTGTCGTCATGCATCGCGGCGATGTACATGTCATCGGGCTTGCCTTCGTACACGACCTTCGCGCTTGCGATCGGCGTGCCGCGCGTCCATTGCTTGACGACGCGCGGGTAGCCCGACTCGGTCATCGAGCCCGCGCCGAAATCGGTATAGACGTAGACGTTGTTCTGGTCGATCCAGCCCAGCGCGCCCTTCGACTCGGCGCGGAAAAAGCCGTCCTTCAGCCACGACTTCGTGGTGAGGTCGAATTCGCGCGTGATGTCGGCATCGGCGCCGCCGCGCGAGAGCGCGACCAGGCAGCGCGTGTACTCGGGCTTCAGGCAGTTCGCGCCGTGCCAGACCCAGTTCTCGCCCTCGGCCTTGTTCAGCGCATCGAGGTCGATCACGGTTTCCCATTTCGGGCTGGGCTTGCGGTATTCATCCAGCGTCGTGCGCCGCCACAGGCCGCGCTCGTGCTGCTTGTCCTTCCAGAAGTTGTAGTAGTGCGGGCCGATCTTCTCGACCGCGGGAATCTTCGCGTCGGTATCGAGGATCGCGCGGATCTCGCCCTCGAGCTGCTTGAACTGCGGCGTCGC
>CADCUA010000720.1 GCA_902805755.1 uncultured Lysobacter sp. | reverse complement strand
TCGGCGCAAGACGTGCCTTCGCTTCAGGCGATTTCACGAACACGAAGCGCGCGGGCGATGCGTTAGCGGTCGTCGGGCCCCATTTGAGCAGCTCGTACAGCTCGCGCAGGGTCGCATCACTCACTTCACCGCCGAGCTTGTTGTGCGTGCGTGCGGTGCGGAACAGCTGGTCCAGCGAATCGGAAGGCAGGCTGCGTGCCATCGGGGTCTCCATGAGGGCCGCTGACGTCGCGGCAGTGGCGCAAGTGTAGAGTCTGCCCGATGACGCACTGCCGGCACCGCCGGAACGGATCAGCGCACGCGTGCAACAACCTGCAATTCTCTCGACCCCCTGCTGGACGCTTACCGACGGCCACGCAGGCAATGTGCGCCAGGCCAGGGCACTGGCCGGTGCGCTTGGTGTCGACAGCACCGACTGGACGCTGCAACCGCGCGCGCCGTGGCGATGGTGGGCGCCGCGCCGCCTCGCAGGCGACACGCAGGCGTTCGGGCCGGAGTTCTCGCGTGCGCTCATTGCACCGCCGTCGCTCGCAATCGGGTGCGGCCGGCAGTCGGCGCTCGCGACACGGCTGCTGCGCGAACGTGGCAGCTTTTCGGTGCAGATACTCGATCCGCGCGTCGACCCGTCGAACTGGGATCTGGTGATCGCGCCCGAGCACGATGGCCTGCATGGCCCGAACGTGATCACGCTGGACGGCAGCCTGCACCCCGTGGATGCCTCGTGGCTGTCGTCGGCGCGCGATGCATTCGCGTCGATGCAGCCGGCTGACGGCCCGTTGCTCGCATTGCTGGTCGGAGGCGACAGCGCGCATGCGCGGCTGGACGTCGCGGCGCTCGATGCAATCGCCGAACCGCTGCTGGACTGGAGCGCAAGCGAGCGCGGTCGCGTCTGGGCCACCGCCTCACGTCGCACATCGCCAGCGGTTCGCGCGCGACTGCGTGAACGTTTCGGCCAAGCCCCGCACCGCGTGTGGGACAGCACCGGGGACGGACCGAATCCATACGCCGGGCTGCTCGCATGGGCCGACCGCATCGTGTGCACCGCGGATTCGGTGAACATGCTGTCGGAAGCCTGCGCGACCGATGCGCCGGTGTATGTCGCCGGAATCGACGCGCTGCAGGGCCGGCCGCGCCGGTTCGTTGACCGGCTGTTAGCGATAGGCCGGATCCGGCCGCTGAAGGACCTCGCCACGTCGTTCGCCTTCACACCATTGCGCGAGACGCCGCGCGTGGCGAAGGAAGTCCGGTCGCGCCTGATGGTGGCTGGACGCTACCGGGAGTGAGTCGCGGTGCAGGCATGGCTGGGACGGCTTGGCTCGGAATGACGTTTACGCCTCTCCTTTACCGTTGGAAGCCTTCTGGATACGAGCACCTTCAAAGCCCGCCGGTCCGGCGTCTGTGCCGCTGTTCGACATGACAGCCATCCGTTGGTGAGGCCGTACAAGAACCCGGATGAATCAGCCGGACCGCGGCAGAGCGGCGACGCACAGGATTGAGCGACAGACGCGCCGAAGCTGATCCGCCCACACGCGGCGTGAAGGGCGCGTCATACGGCTTGCGCTCAAGTCAGCATCGGTACAGAATCGCGAGACAACCCCTGCGGAGTCTGCTCATGGCGTTTCAGACTTTTCTGCTGTTCGCGGTGTACGTGGCCCTGATTTTCGTCCCCGGCATTTTTCTGGCGCTGCGCATCCGCGAGTCTGAAGCGGACGCGCGCGAGCCGGAAGCCGAGCCTGCACGGTGGGCTTCAGAGGCGGTCAAGTCCGTTTGAGCAACTGCGGCGGTTGTCGTGACTGCCTCGATGCTCCTATCAAGCGCTAAAGCCTGATCTCGGCTTTACGACGACGCGAGGACGTGTGCGCGTCGGTAGCGCCTGGGTATTTGCGGCGATGCCATAACCGGTGGCACTCAAGTTGCCATCGGCGCATCGAACCGCAATCCATGCTGCCGGCATGCGTCGATGATCGTCGCCCGGGCCGGCTCGATGACATCGTCGAACGGCACGCGCCTCGCCCGTCGATCCAACGTACAGCCCAGGCCTGCAGCCAGCAGCGCTGCATGGGCGTCGATCAATGATCCTGATGTGTGTGAGTCGATCAGACCGGCCGCGGCCGCGGCCCGGATGAGCTGTGGCGTCGTGCGCGACTCCAGCAGCGTATCGGCCGAATGTGCATGGCACAGCACCAGTGCCTGCAACAGGAACTCCAGGTCCACCAGCCCCCCCTCGCCCTGCTTCAGGTCGAATTGCGCCGCATCACTGCGGTCCAGCTCGGCGCGCATGCGCAGCCGCATCGCACTGACGTCCGCCTGCACACTCCGGCAGTCGCGGATTCGCCCTAGCGTTTCGCTACGCACGTGCTCGAACTGCGCGCACAGCAAGGCGTCGCCGGCGATGCAACGCGCGCGCACCAGCGCCTGGTGCTCCCACGTCCACGCACGCTCGCGCTGGTATTCGGCGAAGCTCGCAAGGCTCGACACCAGCAGGCCTTTCGCGCCGTCCGGGCGCAGTCGCACGTCGATGTCGTAGAGGCGGCCCGCCCCTGTCACCACACCGAGCAACGCCACGATCTTCTGCGCCAGCCGCGCGAACCAGCGTGGTGCGTCCAGTACGCGCGCGCCGTCGGAGTTCGCGTCAGCAGGCGCGTCGTAAAGAAAGACAAGGTCGAGATCCGAGCCGAAACCCAGTTCTTCGCCACCCAGGCTGCCATACCCCAGCACGGCGAAACGCGCGCCGTCGACGCGGCCGTGGTTGTTCGCGACCTCTTCTTCAGCGAGCGCAAGCACGCGCTGCACGACGCCCTCGGCCAGCCATGCCAGCTGCTCCGCGCTCGCGCACGCAGACTGTCGACCATCACGCACGGCCATCGCGATGCGGAAGCTCAGTGCCTGCCGGACTTCGTTGAGCGCCTGCAGTGTGGCTTCGGTGTCGCCGTCGGCCTGGACGGCTGCACAGGCTGCCAGTAATGCCGCACGACCCGGCAGGGGACCCGAGAGTCGCGAGTCCAGCAGCTCATCCAGCAGCACCGGATACTGCGCGAGTCGCTCGGCCAGCAGCGCGCTGCGCGCGACGACGTCGACCAGGCGCGTCAGCGCGGCGGGTTGCTCGTCCAGCAGCGCCAGGTAAGCGCTGCGTCGCAGAATGTTCTGCAGCAAGGCGAGCAGCCGGCGCAGTGCGAGCATGGGCGCGGAGGATGCCGCGGCGCCCTGCAGCAGCGCCGGCAGCACACGGTCCAGCCGTGCACGTGCCGTGTCCGAAAGCCCGCGTACGCCCGGACTGCGCGCAAGGTCACGCAGCATCGCATCGGCCGCTTCCGCCGGCTCGAATCCGGCAGCCGCAAGCACGCTGGCCTGTCCGTTGTCAGGCAATGCGCGCCAGTAGCCTGCAATCACATCGGGTGCCGCACTCCCGCTGCGCGCAGCCAGCAGCGCGTCAAACTCGGTGCTCACCGCGGCGCGATGGCGATCGAGCGCTTCGCGCAGTTCGCTCCAGTCGCCATATCCCAACCCGATCGCGATGCGCACACGGTCCTCCGGCGAATCCGGCAGCACATGCGTCTGCGCGTCACGCAGCATCTGCAGCCGGTTTTCCAGGCGCCGCAGGAACCGGTATGCATCGCCGAGTTGCGTTGCGGCATCGGGATCGATCAGGTTAGCGCCCACCAGCGCTTGTAGTGAAGCCGCGAGCCCACGTCCGCGAAGCGTGGCGTCGCGGCCGCCATGGATGAGCTGCAGGGCCTGCACGAGGAATTCGATCTCGCGAATGCCGCCCGGGCCGCGCTTGATGTCATCGGCGAGTTCCTTGCGCGCGACCTCGGCCGCGATCGCCGCTTTCATCGAACGCAATCCGTCCAGCGCACCGAAATCAAGGTAACGCCGGTAGACGAACGGCCGCAGCGTCTGCAGGAAGCGCTCGCCCGCTTCGAGGTCGCCCGCGACCGGACGCGCCTTCTGCCAGGCATAGCGCTCCCAGTCGCGGCCTTCGTGCTGGAAGTAGTGCTCCATCGCCGAGAACGACCACGCGACGCGACCGGCGTTGCCGTACGGGCGCAGCCGCAGATCGACGCGATGGCAGAAACCATCCGCAGTGAGCTCATCGAGCAGCTTCGCGAGCTGCTGGCCCACGCGTGCGAAATACACGCTTGCATCCAGCGGGCGGGCACCGGGGTGCTCGCTTACATCCGACTCGCCCTCATGTTCATACGCGTAGACGAGGTCGACGTCGGAACTGAAGTTGAGTTCACCGCCTCCCAGCTTTCCCAGACCGAACACCACCAGCCGCTGCACTGCTCCATCGGGGCCGCGCATTACACCGTGGCGCGTACTGAAGTCCGCTTCCAGCGCATGCAGCGCGGCCTGCAGGCAGGTTTCAGCCAGGCGCGTGCTGCCGGCAAGCGTTGCGTCCACGTCATCGATCCCGAGCACGTCACGCCAGACGAGGCGGGTGGATTCGGTGGTGCGATAACGGCGCAGCAGGATGGGCCATTCGGTGCGGTTCGAACTGTCTAGCCGTGGCGCGACCAACGCACGCGGGTCAGGTGCCGCTGCCGCCTCGGCCAACAGGTGCGACAGCAACTCGGGCTGGCGCGCCAGCGTATCGATCGCGAACTCGCTTGCGATGGCGAGCTGTTGCAGACCCTTCTGGTGACCTGCATCGCCGGATAACGCCTGCTCCAGGCCTGGCACCGCCCGCTGCAGCCGTGCAACCGCATTCGCCACAGCTGGGTGCACAAGGGAGGATGGGGGTTCGGATCGCGATTCGCTCATCCCTCGATGATGTCATGCGCGCCGCAATCAAAAAAAAGCCCGCCCCGGTCGAGCCGGTAGCGGGCTTTGCTCCCTCCCCCACGTCGGGATACGGACCCATCGTGAAGGGAATGTCACAGGTTTTGCACGCTGCAGTGCAAAACGGCACTGCCGGGT
>CADCUA010000719.1 GCA_902805755.1 uncultured Lysobacter sp. | reverse complement strand
TGGCCGAGATGATCGCGAACACCGAGCGCGGCATCCTCGTCACGCGCTTCTGGTACATCCGCCCGGTCGATCCGCGCACGCTGCTGTACACGGGCCTCACGCGCGACGGGACGTTCCTGGTCGAGCGGGGAAAGGTGACGCGGCCGGTGAAGAACTTCCGCTTCAACGAGTCGCCCGTGATCATGCTCAACAACATCGAGGAACTCGGGCGACCGGTGCGCGTGTCCGACGGTGATGCGGCGTTCGTGATGATGATCCCGGCGATGAAGCTGCGCGATTTCACCTTCACCTCCCTGTCGGACGCGGTCTGACGAGCGGAGCTAGCAGGCGCGCGGCCGTTACGGCGCGCGCCCGTGTAATAACCACGCGCTGGACGCGCCCATGTTTATCGACAACGGGTCCCATACGCCGTGCAACGACGTGAATTTCTCAGCCTGACCGGGCTTGGCATTGCCGGGCTTGCGGTTCCATTCGGCCGAAGCATCGCGGCCGAAGCGCTGCTGGAACCGGTCGATAATGCGCGCCGCCGGCTGCTGGCCGATGCGGCATTGACCGCCGCGCGCGGCGCGGGCGCATCGTATTGCGACGTGCGCATCGCCCGCTATCTCCGCCAATCCGTGATCACCCGCGAGACGCGCGTGGACAACGTCGTCAACGGCGAGTCGTCGGGCGTTGGTGTGCGCGTGCTGGTCGACGGCGCCTGGGGCTTTGCGGCGACGAACGTGCAGACGCCCGATGCGGTCGCAGGCGCAGCGCGCGCTGCTGCAGGCATCGCGCGCGCGAATGCGAAGGCGCAATCGCGACGTGTCGAACTCGCGCCCGTGCGCGGGGTGGGTGAGACCCGTTGGGCGACCCCCATCGGCAAGAACGCGATGGCGGTGCCTATCAAGGACAAGGTCGAGCTGCTGCTCGGCATCAACGCCGCTGCACTGAAGGCCGGCGCGGATTTCTTCAATTCCACGCTGTTCCTCGTGAACGAGCAGAAGTATTTCGCCTCCACCGACGGCAGCTACATCGACCAGGACATCCACCGCATCTGGCTGCCTTTCACCGCCACTGCGATCGACAAGGCGAGCGGGAAATTCCGCACGCGCAACAGCCTGTCGGCGCCCATGGGCATGGGTTACGAACATCTCGATGCTGCTCGCGCGGACCGCTTCGTGCTGCCGGGTGGCGTGGTCGGCTACGGCAGCCGCTATGACGTGATGGCGGACGCGGTCGCCGCCGCGCGCGACGCACGCGCGAAGCTCAAGGCGCCCGGCGTGAAACCGGGCAAGTACGATCTGGTGATCGATCCGTCCAACCTGTTCCTGACCATCCACGAAAACGTCGGCCACCCGCTGGAACTCGATCGCGTGCTCGGCTACGAGGCGAACTACGCGGGCACCAGCTTCGCGACGCTGGACAAGCGCAAGGAAAACTTCCAGTACGGCAGCAACCTCGTCAACCTGTTCGCCGACAAGACGCAGAAGGGCAGCCTCGGCGCGGTCGCGTACGAC
>CADCUA010000718.1 GCA_902805755.1 uncultured Lysobacter sp. | reverse complement strand
AAGCGACCTCGCTCGCGCGAGCTGATCCACATAGGCAAGCGCCACGACCGGGTGGGCAGGCCATGTCACGGCGAATTGCTGCTGCGGATTGAACACCGGGTCCGCGACTGCGAGTGCGGCGGCGGAAATTTCGTTCGCGGTGATGTGCTTGCTCGGTTCCAGCGTCAGCACGTCCAGCCCGCGGGTCATTTCCGAACCGTAGAGGCGGCCGTTGTAGTAGTACGTCGACCAGAAGCCGCCGGTGATCAGTTTCTCTTTGTTGACCGGGCCGCGGTCGAAGAACGCGATCTCGAACGGGTTCGCCGAATCGGTGAAGTCGATGAGCGACAGGCCGCCCTGGTACCAGGCCTGGACGAACACGTCGCGGCCGGGGACCGGTACGACCGAGCCGTTATGCGCGACGCAGTTCTCGGTCACCGTTTGCGGCGCGGGCAGCTTGAAGTAGCTGCGGAAGACCAGCTTGCCGTCGACGATGTCGTAGATCGCGTCGGCACCGTAGTTGCGCAGGTCGGATGCCCGGCAGCGCGGCCGCGTGCCGCCGCCCCATTCGTCGGTGAAGATGACCTTGGTGCCGTCGTTGTTGAACGTCGCCGAATGCCAGTACGCGAAGCCGGTATCGGTGACCGCGTCGATGCGTTTGGGCTTGAGCGGATTGCTGACGTCGAACAGGATGCCGTTGCCCGAGCACGCGCCCGCCGCGATCTTTTTCTCGGGGAACACCGTGATGTCGTGGCAGTGATCGGTCTTGCTGGTTTTCTGCGTGCGGTCGCCGTGGTCGCCGCCGCGCCACAGGCCTGCGAGCGTGCCGGTCTCGGCATCGGCGAACACCGCGGGGCTGTCCACGACGCGGGCCTTGGACGGATCGGCGAGCGGAATCTCGATGACGTCGATGCGGAACAGCGCGGTGCGCGTATCACCGGGCAGCTCGTCGACGCAGCGCTCCAGTTCCTTCTGCTTGCGCACCGAGCTGGTGCCGGAGTTGTAGACGACGATTCGTTTGTCGTCGTGCGACACCACCGAGTGCGTATGCGAGCCGCGGCAGGTCTGCACGGCGGCGACCTGCTTCGGCCGCGCGAGGTCACTGATGTCGAACACTCGCAGGCCGCGGAAGCGTTCTTTCGAGACGTCCTCGAGCACGCCCTGCAGGCCGCAGTCCATCCGGCCGCGGGTCTGCTCGACCGACATCAGAAGCAGGTTGCCGACGATGGACACGTCGCCCTGGCCGCCCGGGCAGACCACCGAGCTGACCAGTGCCGGCACGCCATCGGCCCCAAGGCGATACGCATTGAAGCCGTGGTAGTTGCCGACGACGAGTACGTCGCCGGAGAACGCCATGTCGGTGTTCGCAAAGCTCAGCAGGCCGCCGCGGCCATCGCTGGTGGATTCGCCCTTGAAGCGCTTGAACGCCTTGTCGCGCTCCTTCTTCGCGAGCGCTTCGGCGTCCTTTTTTGCGTCCTTTTTGCCCCCTTTGTTCGTATGCTTTTTTACCTCGTCCACCGGC
>CADCUA010000717.1 GCA_902805755.1 uncultured Lysobacter sp. | reverse complement strand
CATCGGCATCGCTGTGTGATGCGATCATTCCTGCGGTCGGCGCCGGATCGCGCGGCAATGCGCAATGCTCGCTGCAGGCCGTCGCCCGTATGGCTTCGACGCCATCGGGTCCGCGCTGAGATCGGGCAGCGGGCGGTGCGAAGCGAGGTAGGGCGCCGCGCGCCAATCGTCAGGCACAAAAAACCCCGCAGGTCCGCGGGGTTTGATGGTTTCTCGCGTGGTGGCTATGGGTGGACTCGAACCACCGACCCCAGCATTATGAGTGCTGTGCTCTAACCGGCTGAGCTACATAGCCACGCGGAGAACCGCTAATTCTTCATGCCAAGCGGGGGCGTGTCAATTGTCCGGTCGCGGCTTGTCGCGGGCGGAGGGGCGTGGCAGAGTCGGGTCAGTGACGTAAGTCGGTCCATTCAGGAGTCCGCATCGTGATCGATCCGGACGGCTATAGACCCAATGTCGGCATCGTGTTGATGCATCCGGACGGTCGCCTGTTCTGGGCGCGCCGGGTCAATCGCGACGGCTGGCAGTTCCCGCAGGGCGGGATGAACAGCGACGAGACGCCGCTGGAAGCGATGTACCGCGAGCTTCGCGAAGAAACCGGCCTGCTTCCCGGCCATGTCGAAGTGCTCGGCGCGACGCCCGGCTGGCTGCGCTATCGCCTGCCGCCGCGCGCGATCCGCCGCAACGACCGTCTCGTCTGCGTGGGGCAGAAGCAGGTCTGGTTCCTGCTGCGGCTGACTGGGCAGGAGGATGACCTCCGGCTGGACCTGACCGACAAGCCCGAGTTCGACCACTGGCGCTGGGTGGATTTCTGGTATCCGGTCGAGCATGTCGTGGTGTTCAAGCGCGATGTCTACTGGAGCGCACTGCGCCATCTCGCGCCGTTCGCGCGAGATATTGCCGGGCTGCAGGCGGTCCCGCCGCCGCGTCCGGAACTGGATCCGGCCCGGGCACGACAGGCGCGCCAATGGGCGCGTGCGCATCCAGCTGCACGGGCGAGCAACGGCAGCGATTCGACTAATTGACAATCATTCGCATCCGTGGCGCAATGGCGCTGCGGCCGATTGGGCCGTGTTCCACATGCGATGGGCACGAGCATATGTACGTCTGCATCTGCAACGGCGTCACCGACCGCGACATCCGCCAGGCCGCCGAGGCCGGCTGTCGGAGTGTGCAGGAATTGACCATGCGCACCGGCGCCGGGTCCAATTGCGGCAGCTGTCTGGATATCGCCGCCGACCTGCTCGCGCAGGTGCGTGGCACGCGTGAGCTTGCGCTGCCGATGCTGCAACAGGCTGCCTGATCCGCTGGCGCGCTCGCGCGCCACGCCGGGAATGCACTCGATTCGCGTTCCGTCACCGCTTTTTCGATCGGCGTAGAGTGCGCCCGTCGACGGATGGAGCACGGACATGAAAGGCGATCCCAGGGTTATCGAATTCCTCAACCGCGCGCTCTACAACGAGCTGATCGCGATCAACCAGTACTTTCTGCACGCCAAGATGCT
>CADCUA010000716.1 GCA_902805755.1 uncultured Lysobacter sp. | reverse complement strand
ATGTGCGTCAACGGTGTCGCCCCAGACGGTCGCGGCGAGTCGCTCTGCATCGCCCGGCTCGGTGACAAAAAGCGTCGCCATGCCCGGCGCCTGCAATTCAAGCCCCGACGCCAGCGGGCGTGCGCGGATCAACGTCATGCGCGGCGTCTGCCGCCCGGTGACGAACCGCCCGCTCGCATCGACCACCATCCATCGCCGGTCGTGTGCAAGGCCGCGCCGCTCGACACATGCCTCTTGCAAGGCCAGCGGCGCTGTCGACTTGATCGGATAGATGTACAGCGCGGCAAGGCGCATGCGACGTCCAACGGAATGCAGTGCGCGGATTGTAGGCGGCACTTACCCATTGCTCGCCGGAACCGGTTCGCAAAAAAAAGGCCCGGACATGCCGGGCCCTTGTCACGCGCGTTGCCTGCTCTCAGAGCATGGGCAGCTTCAGCCCCTGCTCGCGTGCGCAGCGTTGCGCGATCTCGTAGCCCGCATCCGCGTGCCGCATCACGCCGGTGCCCGGGTCGTTCCAGAGCACGCGCGCGATGCGGCGGTCGGCGGCTTCGGAGCCATCGCACACGATCACCACGCCCGAGTGCTGCGAATACCCCATGCCGACGCCGCCGCCGTGGTGCAGCGATACCCAGGTTGCGCCGCCGGCGACGTTGAGCATCGCATTGAGCAGTGGCCAGTCGGACACCGCATCCGAACCGTCCTTCATCGCCTCGGTTTCGCGATTCGGCGACGCGACCGATCCGGAGTCCAGATGATCACGGCCGATCACCACCGGCGCCTTCAGCTCGCCGTTGCGCACCATCTCGTTGAACGCCAACCCGAGCTTGTCGCGCTGGCCCAGGCCGACCCAGCAGATACGCGCAGGCAGCCCCTGAAACGCGATGCGCTCGCTAGCCATGTCCAGCCAGCGATGCAGGTGCGGATCGTCGGGGATCATTTCCTTGACCTTCGCATCGGTCTTCGCGATGTCCTCCGGGTCGCCGCTCAGCGCCACCCAACGGAACGGGCCGACGCCGCGACAGAACAGCGGGCGCACGTAAGCCGGCACGAAGCCCGGGAAATCGAACGCGTTCGTACAACCCACATCCAGCGCCATCTGGCGGATGTTGTTGCCGTAATCGAACGTCGGCACGCCCATCTGCTGGAACGCGAGCATCGCCTCCACGTGCACGCGCATCGAGCGCTTCGCCTCATCGCGCACGCGTTCGGGTTCGGACTGCTGCGCCGTGAGCCATTGCTCCAGCGTCCAACCGATCGGCAGGTAGCCATGCACCGGATCGTGCGCGCTGGTCTGGTCGGTCACCGCGTCCGGGCGCACGCCGCGGCGTACGAGTTCGGGCAGAATTTCCGCGGCGTTTCCAAGCAACGCGATCGACTTCGCTTCGCCGGCCGCGCAGTAACGCTCGATGCGTGCGAGCGCGTCGTCGAGATCGGTCGCCTGCTCGTCCACGTAACGCGTGCGCAGGCGCATGTCGATGCGCGATTGCTGGCACTCGATGTTCAGGCTGCACGCGCCGGCCAGCGACGCGGCGAGCGGTTGCGCGCCGCCCATGCCGCCCAGGCCCGCGGTGAGGATCCACTTGCCGGTCAGGTCGCCGTTGTAGTGCTGGCGACCCATCTCGACGAACGTCTCGTACGTGCCCTGCACGATGCCCTGCGAGCCGATGTAGATCCACGAGCCGGCCGTCATCTGGCCGTACATCATCAGGCCCTTGCGATCGAGCTCGTGGAAGTGTTCCCACGTGGACCACGCGGGCACCAGGTTCGAGTTCGCGAGCAGCACGCGCGGCGCGTCAGGATGCGTCGGAAAGATGCCGACCGGCTTGCCGGACTGCACCAGCAGTGTCTCGTTGTCCTCGAGATTGCGCAGCGATCCGAGGATCGCATCGAAGCTCGCCCAGTCACGCGCCGCGCGGCCGATGCCACCGTAGACGACGAGCTCGGTCGGGTTCTCGGCAACCTCGGGGTCCAGGTTGTTCTGGATCATCCGGTACGCGGCTTCAGTGAGCCAGGACTTGCAGCTGCGCTCGCTGCCACGTGGTGCGCGGATGACGCGGGAGGGATCTTTGCGGGACGGGAGGGTCATCGGCGGGCTCCGGAACGGATGCACGAATTATCCGGCCCCGCACGCAGCGCTCCCAGCGCCGGGCCGCGTCGCGCGGACGCAATCGGCGTGTTCGCCGATGCAAAGCCTGCATCGGACCGCTTTTGTATACGCTGTACACAATGAGCGCCGCCCCGACTGCCGAACGCATCCTGCGCGCCGCGCGCGCGCTGTTCGAATCCGACGGTGCGCAAGCGGTCAGCATGCGTCGCGTGGCCGCGCTCGCCGGCATCACGCCGATGGCGATCTACCGGCACTTTCCCGACCGCGCGGCGCTGCTGCGGCGCATCGGCGAGGACAGCTTCGAGGAAATCGCGCGCCACTGGGCCGCGCGTGCGCAAGGCAGCGACGTGCTTGCGCGATTGCTGGGCACCCAGCGCATCTATCTGGATTACGCGCTCGCGCATCCGCATCTGTTCGACCAGGCGTTCTCGACGCGCCGCAGCGACGCACGCCAGTTTCCCGACGACTTCCGCTCGCGCCGCTCGCCGACGCTGAACGTCGTGGCCGATGTCGTGGACGACGCGATGCGAGGCGGCGCGTTGCGCGCAGACGATCCGTGGGCTGTCGTAATGACGCTGTGGGCCCACAGTCATGGGCTCGTAGCGCTTTATCGCGCCGGCCGGTTCACCCTGGACGAACGCGAATTCCGCGCGTTCTACGAGGCGTCGTTGCAACGCCTCATCGATGGACTGCGCGCGTAAGCATCACGCGCCTGTCCTTGCGCTGACGCTCAGCGGATCGAAGGATCCAGTGCACGCAGCGCATCGGCCATGTCGTGGCGGCCGGTGCTTTCGAGATCCTCGCGTGAATACGAGCGTCCCGCGAAGCCGGAGCAACGGCGCCGCTGCGATTGCTCCCGCTCCGGACGCGGCACGATGCGCGTGCCGGTGTGGCGGACGCAGAAGCGGTCGAACGCATCGTCACCTGCGCGCACGTTGGCAGTCGATGAGCCGACACCCACATTCACGCCGACGCCCACGGATTGCGCGTGGACGGACAGGCTGGACATTGCGAGCACACCGGCAACAAGCCACGGAAGGCGCAGGACAGGCTTCATGACATCACCTCGGATCAGTCTCGCCACCATACGCCCGCGCAGGCACGCGTGGCAGCGCCGGCGCTTCGCGGTTTAGCACGGCGTCAGCGGGCCGGGCAGACTGCGACAGGGGTCACGCCGGAAGCGAGTCCTGGCTCGTCCGGTAATACGCTGGAGCACGGCAGCGACTACAGTCTGCGGCCCTGTCCCGGACCGCGCCGATGTCGCTCCTGCCCCGTCTTGCCGCTCCCCTGCTCGCGCTCGCTATCGCCGGCTGCGCGATGTCGCCCGCACGCGACGCCGCGCCCGCTCCGGTTGTGCTGATCTCCCTGGACGGATTGCGCGCGACCGACCTGGACCTGGGCCTGACGCCGAACCTTGCGCGCATCGCTGCCGAAGGGGTGCGCGCGGAGTGGATGACGCCGTCCTACCCGTCGCTCACGTTTCCGAACCACTACACGGTCGTGACCGGGCTGCGCCCCGACCGACATGGCGTCATCCACAACACCATGCGCGATGCGACGCTGGGCGAGTTCAAGCTGGCATCAAAGGAAGCGGTCAGCGACGCCCGCTGGTGGGGCGGCGAGCCGATATGGGTGGGTGCCGAGCGCGCCGGGCTGCCGACCGCGGCGATGTTCTGGCCGGGCACGGAAGCGGCGATCGGCGGCGTGCGACCGCGCCGCTGGAGCACGTACGACGAGAAAATCACTGCGGATGAGCGCGTCGACCGCGTGCTCGGCTGGCTCGCGGAAGATGCGTCTACGCGGCCGCGCCTGACGACGCTTTATTTCGAGAAGCTGGACAAGGCTTCGCATGACCGCGGCCCGGACTCGCCCGAAGCACGCGCGGCGTTGCAGACACTGGATGCCGTGATCGGCCGCCTGCTGGACGCGCTGCGCGCGAACGGCCAGCTCGACCGCGTGAACCTCGTGATCACGTCCGACCACGGCATGGCGCCGGTTCCGCCGGGGCAAGCGGTCGCTGCCGAGGACATGGTCGACCCAGCCGATGCGGAATCCGTGACGCGCGGCCAGTCCGTAGGTTTCACGCCCCGGCCGGGCCGCACGGCCGCTGCCGAAGCGCAACTGCTCGGCCGGCATGCGCATTACGAATGCTGGCGCAAGGCCGAGCTTCCGCCGCAGTGGAAATACGGCACGCATCCGCGCGTTCCGGCGATCGTCTGCCAGATGGACGAGGGTTGGGATGCGGTATCTCGCTCCTCCGTTGCGAAACATGCGGCGGAACCGGCCGGCGGTTCGCACGGATACGATCCGCAGTTGCCGTCGATGCGGGCAGTGTTCATTGCGCGCGGACCGGCATTCAAACGTGGCGCGCGGATTCCTGCGATCGATAACGTGGACGTGTATCCGCTGCTCGCGCGCCTCGTCGGCATCAAGCCCGCTGCGCATGATGGCAACCCCGCCGCACTCACGCCGGCACTCGCCGCACCCTGATTCGCGTCGAACCACCACACGCGGCATCCATGTCCGAATCCGGCCAGTCACCGCTGATGGCCGGTGCTAGCCTGCAGGCATGCCCGGCCGCGCCGATCCATCGCCCGATTCCACACTGCCCGACCTGCAGGTCTGCGAACAGGCGCGCCTGAGCCGCGACTCACGCTTCGATGGACTGTTCTTCACCGCGGTCCGGACCACGCGCATCTACTGCCGCCCGATGTGCCCGGCGCCGGCGCCGAAAGCGACGAACGTCGTCTACTACCCGCACCCGGCCGCTGCGGAAGCGGCGGGCTATCGCCCCTGCCTGCGCTGCCGGCCGGAACTCTCGCCTGCGGAAGGCTCGTGGC
>CADCUA010000715.1 GCA_902805755.1 uncultured Lysobacter sp. | reverse complement strand
TGGCGAGCTCGGCGCGCGCGAAGTCGGTGATGACTTCCTCGTGCGTCGGGCCGTAGCAGTACCACGCATCCTTGCGGTCCTTCATCTTCAGCAGCTGGCCGCCGAACTTCTCCCAGCGCCCGGTTTCCTCCCACAGCTCGCGCGGCTGCACCGACGGCATCAGCAGCTCGATCGCGCCGGCGGCGTTCATCTCCTCGCGCACCACGCGCTCGACATTGCGCAGCACGCGCAGGCCCAGCGGCGTCCACGTGTACAGGCCGGCGGCGAGCTTGCGGATCATGCCCGACTTGAGCATCAGCTTGTGGCTGATGATCTCGGCATCGGCGGGGGTTTCCTTGCTGGTACGGAGGTGGAACTGCGACAGGCGCATCGGCGGGGCTTCGAATCGGCGAAGCGGCCATTTTGCCGTGCACGGGGCATGCGTGCGAACGCGCCATGCGCAAACCCGGGTTGGCCGGTCATAAGCGTCACGCCGCGACGGAGACGTTCGAGGTCTGGCCAGCCATCATCTGATATGCAACAGATGTCCAAGGGTCTGCATCGGCACCCTGGCGCTCGCTCAACGTCCTGTCGGTGTCGACCGCGGGATCGTCAGCACGTCTCGCGGGTCGAGGCCGCGCGAGCGTCGGACGCTGGCACGCGAGCGGACGAGCGACAGCCTCGCCACGAGGTCCGCTCGCCAGAGCCCGTGCGCCGTGGCTCAGCCGCGCTTGTCCATCGCGGCCGAGCACAGCCGCTCCACGTCCGCCAGAGCGAACTTCGCGCGCTCGGCGCGCTGCACGGCGGTGTACTCGCTATCGGGCTTGCCGTCGCGGTCCATGTCCGGGCCGACCGGTGCGGTGCCCTGCAGTATCGTCAGGTTCGCGCGTGCATTCGAGCAGTCGGCATTGACCACCGGCTGCGCGGCCGCTGCGCTCTTCTGCCCGACCTGGCGCGTCGTGTGGCTCTGGTTCGGCGGTGGCAGGTCGGTGTAATGGGTGACGCCGCGGGCGTCCTTCCACTGATAGACCCGGCCGGCGGTCGCGGGCAGCGCGAGCAGGCCCAGGGCAAGGCCGGCGAGAAGGCAGAGCGAAACGCGGCGGGGGACGCGGATCATGGGGACATCCAGGGGGAAGCGGCCGCGATTGCAGCACCGCGGGCTACCCCGGGCAAGCAGTACACTTCGAAAAATGGACCCGACGCACACGCCCGCGCCCGCTTCGCCTCCGCGCCCGCGCAGCCGGGGCATCTATCTGCTGCCGAACCTGTTCACCACCGGCGGCCTGTTCGCGGGTTATTACGCGATCATCGCGGCCACCCAAGGGCGTTTCGAAGTTGCCTGCATCGCGATTTTCATCGCGGCCGTGCTCGACGGGCTGGACGGGCGCGTTGCGCGGCTGACGAACACGCAGAGCGAGTTCGGCGTGCAGTACGACTCGCTCGCCGACCTGATCAGCTTCGGCCTCGCGCCGTCATTGGTGATGTACCACTGGGCGCTGGGCGCGATGCGCATGGACGGCATCACGCCGGGCA
>CADCUA010000714.1 GCA_902805755.1 uncultured Lysobacter sp. | reverse complement strand
AAAAATCCTTGCACTGAAGTAGTAGTCAAACCGCTTCAAATGAAAAACCACCCTTCGCTGCGAGCGCGGCCTATGGTATATGCAACGAAGTTGCCGCGGGTTAAACCCCGCGGCGCTTCAAGCGAGCCCGCGGCGCTTCAGGTGTTGCGGAAATCCCTCCCGAGCTGACGGCGCATGACGCAAGACCTCGAAATCCGCAAGAAAGACGACCGCGAAGACGGACTGAACTGGGCGCGCATCGCCGGTATCTCCGCCGCGCTCGCCGTGCATGTCGCGGCATTGCTTCTGTTGTTGGCCCCAATGGCACCTCCCGCGACCGAAGAGGCCGAGGAAGAGGTGACCATGGTCAACCTGATCAAGCCGCCACCGCCGCCCCCACCGCCGCCGCCGCCGCCGCCGCCCGAAGAGATCCGGCCGCTGACACCGCCGAAGACTCTGACGCCGCCGACGCCGACGCCGATCCCGCCGCCACCGGATGATCCGCCGATCGTCGTAGACGACCCGAGCCCGATAGACGTGCCAGCGCCGCCGCCGGCACCGCCCGCACCGCCGGCGCCGTCCACGGACATCAGCACGGAAGGTTCCGTCGATCCGTCCTCGCGATCGATGAATCCGCCGCGCTATCCGCCCACCGAACAACGCCAAGGCGTTGGCGGCGTCGTCGTGCTGATCATCAGCATCGATGGCCAAGGCAATGTGCTGGATGTCTCGGTCGAAAAGTCCAGTCGTAACCGCAACCTCGATCGCTCCGCGATGGAGGCGGCACGTAAGTGGCGCTTCCGGCCGGCAATGGCCGGTGGCCAGCCCGTACCCAGCCGCGTCCGCGTACCGGTCGAGTTCACGCCTGGCTAATTCGCTCTGTTTCGCGTTGCAACGCTTTTAGCTCCAGATTTTTGCCACTCTTTCCTTCCACGACATCCAAAGGTAAGCGTCATGCTGCAGGAAACCTCAACCGCGGCCACGGCCGGTGGTACCAACGCCGAAGCCTTCAACCAGATGAGCTTTGCTCATCTGTTGCAGAACTTCGATCTCGTCGGCTGGATCGTCTTCATCACGCTTGCGTTGATGTCGATCCTGTCGGTCTACTGGATCGTTATGAACTTCCTCAAGAACGCGCGTCTGCGTTCGAGTTCGGACCGGGTTGTCAGCACGTTCTGGGAAACCCCGAACGCGCAGGATGCGATCCGCTACATGGAAGAGCAGCCGCGCAGCGAGCCGTTCTCGAAGATCGCGCTCGACGCCGCCCAGGCCGCTGCCCACCACCAGCGTCACGAAGGCTCGCGCCTGGTCGAATCGCTGAACCGCTCGGAGTTCGTCGATCGCGCGCTGCGCCAGGCGGTCACGCGTGAAAGCTCGCGTCTGGAATCGGGCCTGACCGTGCTCGCCACCGTCGGTTCGACCGCGCCGTTCGTCGGTCTGCTCGGTACCGTGTGGGGCATCTACCACGCGCTTATCAAGATCGGCAGCAGCGGCAACGCCGGCATCGAGGCCGTTGCCGGCCCCGTCGGTGAGGCGT
>CADCUA010000713.1 GCA_902805755.1 uncultured Lysobacter sp. | reverse complement strand
AGAGGACTGGCGCGCAAGCCATGTGCTCACGCGGTCGATGCTGTATCGCATCGTCGTGGACGGCGCGCCTGCGCTGCAGCCGCGCGCGCTGCATCGCCTGGACGCGATCGCCGATCGCCCGCCGCAACTGAGCGTGATCCGGCCCGACCGCAGCCTGAGCCTGGTCACGACGGGTCAGCGCAGCTGGGCGCTCGAGTTCGAAGGGCGCGACGACTACGGCCTTGCGGCAAATGCGCGTCTGCGGATCACGCTCGCGCAGGGCAGTGGCGAGAACATCACGTTCCGCGAGCAGACCATGACGCTGCGCGGGACCGGCGCCGCCAACCGTCGGCGGTACTCGCAACGACTCGACCTGGCCGCACTCGGGTTCGCGCCCGGCGACGACCTGATCGTGCAACTCGCCGTCGACGACAACCGCTCGCCGGCCCCGCAAACGGCACGTAGCGCGAGCCTCATCCTGCGCTGGCCCCCGGAGCTCGATACGGAGACCACCGGACTCGACGGGATGGTCAAGAAGGCGCTGCCGGCGTACTTCCGCAGCCAGCGCCAGATCATCATCGATGCCGAGGCGTTGCTGAAGCAGCGGCGCTCGCTCGATGCGGAGCTTTACGTGCAGCGCAGCGATGCGATCGGCGTGGACCAGCGCCTGCTGCGTATGCGGTACGGGCAGTTCCTGGGGGAGGAAACCGAAGAAGCCGCTAAGCCCTTGCCGACCAATGACGCGCCGCAGGAAGCCGGGCACACGGACGAGGCGCAGGGCGACGAAGCCAGCGCCCAGCGCCCGACTGCGGACGCGCACGACCACGCCGGCGAAGCACCGGCACCGCCCCCCGCGTTCGGGCAGGACGGCGCCGTGCTCGAAGAGTACGGGCATACCCACGACGAGGCCGAGGCGGCGACGCTGCTCGATCCCGAAACGCGCACCACCTTGAAGGCCGCGCTCGACCAGATGTGGCAGTCCGAACTCAACCTGCGACAGGGGCATCCCGAGCTCGCATTGCCTTATGCGTATCGGGCACTGGGATTCATCAAGCAGGTGCAACAGGCCAGCCGCATCTACCTCGCGCGCGTCGGCCCGGAGTTGCCGCCGATCGACGAAAGCCGTCGTCTGAGCGGCGAACGGGCCGGTTTGGCACGTGGCGCCGATGCGCTCGTGCCGGTCACCGCAGCAGACGCGACGCTCGCAGGGCTGTGGCGCGCGCTCGAAGACACCGCGCCGACGCGTGCCGGTGCGGCGAAGGCGGTCGATTTCACCGCTCTCGAGCGCTGGCTGCGTAACAACCCGACGCAACTGGCGGACCCGCTGGCATTCGTAGCCGCGATCGACGCACTGCGCGCGAACCCACAATGCGTGTCGTGCCGCCGCGAGCTTCGCGCGTTGCTGTGGCCGCTGTTGCCGCGCCCGGCTGCGACAGTGCAGCGCCGTTACGATGCCGACGCCACCGGGCGTCGCTACCTCGATGCGCTGAAGCAGGAGGCCGTGCCGTGAGCACGCTTGCGTTCGGTAACGTCCCGATT
>CADCUA010000712.1 GCA_902805755.1 uncultured Lysobacter sp. | reverse complement strand
GCTCACGGATCGCCGTGCACTGCGCAACCTTTGCTGCTCGACGCTCGACGCTCAACCCTCAACGCTCAACGCTCAACGCTCAACGCTCAACGCTCAACGCTCAACGCTCAACGCTCAACGCTCAACGCTCAACGCTCAACGCTCAACGCTCAACGCTCAACGAGCGTACGCGTCGCGCAGGCGCTGCAGGCCCTCGTCGAAGCCGACCGTCGGCATGTAGCCGAAATCCCGCCGCGCCGGGCCCATGTCATACCAGTGCGTGGTGGCGAGTTGCTCGGCAAGAAAGCGAGTCATCGGCGGCTCGCCCTGCAGCGGTAGGGCATGCCACATCGCCTCGCAGGCAGCGCCTAGCGCGAACGCGGCGCGGAATGGAATCGAGCGCGTGACCGGCGGTGCGCCTGCGGCGGCGAGCAGCGCATTGATCGTCTCGCGCATCGTGCGGGGCTCGCCATTGCTGATGAAGTAGGCGCGGCCGGCGCAGGCCGCACCGGGCGCGAGATGTTCGAACGCATCGAAGTGCGCCTGCGCGGCATTGGCGATGTAGGTCGTGTCGATGCGGTTGCCGCCATCGCCGACCAGCAGCAGCCGGCCCGCATGCGCGCGCTCGACCAGGCGCGGCAGCAATTGCGTATCGCCCGGCCCCCAGATCAGGCGCGGACGCAGCGCGACAGTCGCAAGCTGCGCATCGTTCGCCGCGAGCACCGCTTCCTCGGCAATGCGCTTGGTCCGCGCGTACGGCGCTTTCAGGTGCTCACCGTACGGCACCTCGTCCGCGCGCCCGTTCTCGACCGGATGCGTGGCGCGATGAGTGACGCTGGGCGTGGACGTGTACACCAGACGCGCGATGCCGTGCACGCGACAGGCCTCGATCACATGCCGCGTGCCGACGACATTCGCCTGGTGATAGCTCGCATGGCTGCCCCAGGCGCCGGCCTTGGCCGCGTTGTGGAAGACCGCGTCGCAGCCCTGCGCGGCCGCGATCACCGCATCGCGCTGCGCGAGATCGCCCTGCACCTGCGCGACGCCGATCGCGTCCAGCGCGTCATAGCGGCCCCGGTTGAAGCTGACGACCTCGTGCCCGCGCGCGCGCAGGCCGCGACACAGCGCCTGGCCGAGAAAACCGCCGCCGCCGGTCACCAGCAGCTTCATTGGATGCGGTCCCGCGGCGCGAGGCCGCGTTTGGCAACCCAGGCGGCGAGGCGCTCGCGGCCGATCTTCGCGTTGTGGCGGATATCAACGGGGAACTGCGGATGACGCAGGAAATGTTCGATCGCCCGCAGGCCCGCATGCGCTCGCGCAAGCTCGCGCAGTTCACGCGCGATGCGTGGCCATTCGCGCGCATCGACGCCGTGGTCGAGTTCTACGCACAGCACCGGCGTCTGCACCGAAGACGCGCCGATGCCGACCAGCGCCGTGCGTCGCACCTGCGGATGCGTGTTGAACACCGGTTCCACCCGCTCGGTGTACAGCGGCCCCGTCGATGTCTGCACGCGATGCGACTTGCGCCCGCAGAACCAC
>CADCUA010000711.1 GCA_902805755.1 uncultured Lysobacter sp. | reverse complement strand
GTATCGGCGGCCTCGTGCCAGACGGACACGCGGTCTGCCCACCCCCATTTGCGATAGACATCGGCCAAGGTCCTGCCGAACGCGAGCACGCCGTCATATCCGTCAAGATCGTAGGCGCGCATCTCGTCGGGTGCGGAGACGGCCCGGTGATGCGTGTCGTGGAACAGCAAGGTGAAGCGCGCACCGTGGCTGCGCAGGCGGCCCAGTTGGGCGACGAACTCGGGCTCGTTCCACTCGTGCACGACGACGAGATCGGCGCCATTGGTCAGTTCTGCCACGTCGGCGCCGGCCGCATATTCTGAGGAGATCAGTTCGGGATAGTGCTTGCGGTACGCCGCCAAGCCGTGCTCGCCGTGATCGCGCAGAAGATTGCCGAGGCTCCACGCGCCCTTCGGCTCATAAGCGCAAACATCATGGCCGCGTGAGATCAACTCCCCCAGCACACCACGCAGGAAATGCGCATTGCCGTGGTTCCAGCAGGACGCCAGCGAATGCGTGAAATAGACGATTTTCACGCGGCTGCTCCGGCAAGCTGCATTCGCGGCCGGGTCGTGGGCGTACCCACAAGTCGATCGTAAATGCGCGTCATCTTCTGCGCCATGCGGCCTGGGGTGTAGAGCTGCGCACGATTGCGCGCCGAGCGGCCCAGATGCGCGCGCTCGGCTGGATTGTCGAAGAGCCGCTGGCAAGCGTCGGCAAAGGCGCGGGCGTCTCTCGCCGGAACGAAGATGGCGGAATCGCGCCACAGGCCTCGAAACGTGGGAATGTCCGAGAGCACCAGCGCGCAGCCAGCGTTCGCAGCTTCTAAAACCGAAAGTCCGAACGGTTCGTACACGGCAGCCGACGCGTAGACAGGCCGAGCCGCAAGCAATCCCGACAGGCGAGCGCTGCTAAGCTCGCCCAACAGGCGCAG
This sequence comes from uncultured Lysobacter sp., assembly GCA_902805755.1. Taxonomy (GTDB): domain Bacteria; phylum Pseudomonadota; class Gammaproteobacteria; order Xanthomonadales; family Xanthomonadaceae; genus Cognatilysobacter. The sequence continues at coordinate 606 of CADCUA010000711.1, read as the reverse complement.
GTTCTGGAAGCTGGCCGAAGCGCCGTTCGGCCCCACTAATTGACCGGCCGCTTCAAACGGAACGTCCAGTAGTGCCGCGGCCTCATCCAGCGTTGCGACGTTCTTGCCTTCATCCCACAGTCGACTGGCCGTCAGCACGAAGTCCGATTGCGGGATGGGGAGCGCTGCGCCCGAATGGCGGCCGTTATGAACAGGGAGCACCGGCCCGCAAGCATCGTAGATGCGGGCAGTCTCGGCGGCAAACGCAATGCTCGGGGCAATCACCGCGTTGGCGCTGTTGAGACCGGCTTCGACAAGGTCCCGCCGCCACGCGAAATCGGCCGGTAACGGCGTTCCTCGGACAGCCGCCCACCAGCTAGCGACGCAGCTGTGCTGGACGGCGATCGTCGGCATGTCGAAGCTGGTATCGGCGAGCAACGGCGCGCTGCACGTCTGCACCAGATCGACTTTCTCTCGCCGTGCGAGCGCCGCAATGGCGCTGCCGGCGCGGCGCATGTCGCCCGGGGTCGTCGGCATCCAGTCGAGCGGCAGGCCGGTGTCGATCAGCTTGATCCCGTCGGCCGCCTGGCGCTGGTCGGGCGTGGGTGAGGGGCCGGTCACCGTAAG
>CADCUA010000710.1 GCA_902805755.1 uncultured Lysobacter sp. | reverse complement strand
TTGCGAGCCAGGCGGTCGCATCGGCCTGGACCACCTCGACACTCGATTGCGCCTGCAGGCGCGCGACGGTTTCCCGCAGGCCGGACGCCAGTGCGCCGTCGCGTTCGACCAGCACCGCCGACTCCGCCCCGCGCGACACGGCCTCAAGGCCGAGCGCACCCGTGCCCGCGAACAGATCAAGCACGCGCGCGCCAGGAAGCGCCGGCATCAGCCAGTTGAACAGGGTCTCGCGGACGCGGTCCGACGTGGGGCGCAGACCCGGCGCATCGGGCACGGAAAGCTTGGTGCCACGCCAGCGCCCGCCGATCAGGCGCACTTTTCCCGATGCGGCGTTGACAGTCGGCGAAGCGGAGCGATGGGGAGGTTTCATCGGGGCCCTATGAACGCCGGTGCTAGCATGTGTGAATTCTCGCGCATTCGCCGCCGCCTTCCGATGGTCAGTTTTTTCCGCCGTAAAAAGCCCGAACCCGGCAGCGAACGCCGCTACAGCACCGAAGAGCTGGCGGCGGCGTTTCCGGGTGCTCCACCCCAAGGCAACGCGTCGACAGGCGCGACTGAAGCGAAAGCTCCGTTGCCTTCGCATCCCGTGCCTGCGACTGCGCCGTCGCCGGACCGAACTGGCGACGCCGCCGCCGGGGCATTGGACGAGAGCGCGGCGCTCGCCCTGTCGGAAGCAGTCCAGCCTGACCGTGCACCGGAAATGTCCGCGCCGCTGCCGCCGGAAGTGGCGGCGCCGACGCTGGACGTCGACCCCGTCCCCATGCCGGTTGCGCTGCCGATAGAAGCGGCCGAGGCGTTGGTGGAAGCAGTTCGCCCTGACGGGTCCAGCCACCCAGGCGCCGACGCACCTGCCCGCCCGGCCCAACCGCGCGCATCTTCTCCGGCACCGAGCATCCCCGATTTCTCCACGCTGCAGTTCCGCACACCGGAAGAGATCGCCGCGGCGCAGGCGGCGAACAAGTCCGCGTGGCGCGAACGCCTGGGCGGAAGCACGCTCGCGCTTAGCCTGGGCGGCCTGTTCTCACGCAACCCGCGGCTGGACGATGACCTGCTCGACGAAATCGAGACGGCGCTGATCACCGCCGATGTCGGCGTGACCGCGACCACGCAGCTCGTCGAAGGCCTGCGCCGACGCATGAAGGCGCGCGAATTCGTCGACGCGAATGCACTGCTGCGAGCGTTGCGCGGCGAGCTGATTGCGATCCTTCGGCCCGTGTCCATCCCGCTGGAGATCGACCGCAACGCCCGGCCATTCGTGCTGCTCACTGTCGGCGTCAACGGCGTGGGCAAGACCACGACCATCGGCAAGCTCGCGCGACGCTTCAAGGATGAACAACGTTCGTTGATGCTTGCAGCGGGCGATACGTTTCGCGCCGCCGCCGTGGCGCAGCTGCAGGCCTGGGGCGATCGCAACGGTGTTCCAGTCGTTGCGCAGGGGCAGAACGCCGACGCCGCGTCGGTCGCCTACGACGCGCTGCAGTCCGCCAAGGCGCGCGGCACCGAAGTGCTGATCGCCGATACCGCGGGCCGTCTGCACACCCAGCAGGGCCTGATGGCCGAGCTCGGCAAGATCCGTCGCGTCATCCAGAAACTCGATGCGAATGCGCCGCACGAAGTGCTGATGGTCATCGATGGCACGACCGGCCAGAACGCATTGAGCCAGCTGCGCCAGTTCCATGCCGCGGTCCGCGTGACCGGCCTGGTGGTAACCAAGCTCGATGGCACGGCGAAAGGCGGCGTGGTGTTCGCGCTTGCGCGCGAGTTCAACATTCCGATCCGTTTTGCCGGCATCGGTGAGCGGCCGGAAGATCTTCGTGTATTCGACCCCGAAGCATTCGTCGATGCACTGCTGCCGGAGTCGCTCGCGACCTGATGCACGCGTGCCGTCATCGTCGCCGCGCATGATCCCTACGCAATGAGCCCACGGCGCTGGGTGCTTGCGGGCGCGGCTGGCGTGCTGCTCCTCGCTGTGGCGGGCTCGCTGCACTGGGTATCGCGGCCACGCAACCTGACGAACCTGCTGCTGGATCGCGCAGGTACAGCGCTCGGCCTGGAGATCACGGCGACCGGCACCAGCGAATACCGCCTGCGCGGCATGCCCCGCCTGGTATTGCGCAACGTGACGGCGAAGCAACCCGGCGATGCAAACCCGGTGCTCAGGGCCCAGCGTGTCGAACTGGAGCTGCCGTGGTCGACGCTGCGCGCGCGCGGCGCTGACCTGACGGTCGAACGCATCCAGCTCACGGCCCCGCAGCTCGACCTGCAGGCGCTGCAGCGGTGGCAGGCAGGACGTCCGGCAACGGATCAGGCGCTGCGCATCCCTACCTTGCGCAAAGGCATTTCCATAAAAGGCGGTGTGCTACTTGCAGGCAGCTGGCGGATCGAATCACTCGACCTAGCCATGCCGTCGCTGCATCCGCAAAAGCCCGTGCAGGCCCATGCGCGTGGCCGACTCGTTGCGGGCACGACACAGATGCCGTTCGATGTCGTGCTCGCGCTGACGCGGCCCGATGCAGCAGCGGGCCTTGCGATCCGGGGCTCGACGAGCATCGAAACGCCGCGCTGGCAGTTGCCGATGCGCATGCGGCTGGTCGGACGCCTGCACTCCGGAGCGGATGGGACAGGCCTGGACGGAATGCGCTTCGGCGCGAACGCGCGTTATGTGGCTGGAAAGAATGCATATCCGTTCGTCATGGGCCTTGCGGGGCCGCTACGCATTCAAAGTGGAGGATTGGCGATCCGTCCGCTCGGCGCTTCGATCCACGGCCAGGGCTTGGTTCCGACTCTTCGTGGCCGTGGAGCATTCGCGTGGCGCGAGGCGATGACGCTGGAACTCGCGGGGCAGCTCGCTGGCTGGCCATCGGCGTGGCCGGCGCTTCCGTTGCCCTTGGCACGCTCCGACTCGCCACTCCCGTTCGCCCTGCGTTACCAGGGGCCGCTGGACCTGTCGGGCGAAACGGCATTACAGCTCGAACGCGACGCAGCGCGCGCGGAGTTCGGCTTCCAGCTGCCGCATGTGCTCGAATGGATCGATGCGGCCCAACAGGGCACGCCACTGCCGCCGTTGATCGGACAGGCAAGCGCGACGCGCATTGAGCTCGGAGGCGCAGTACTGGAAGGCGTCGAACTGGAGCTCGATGACGAGCCCAGCGACACGAGGCGAGGCCCGTGAGCAATCGCCATGATGCCGCCAGCGCGACTCCCGATGCGCGCGCTGACGATTTCGCAGCGCGCCTGCTTCGATGGCACGCAAGCGGCGGCCGCCATGACCTGCCCTGGCAGCATCCGCGCACGCCTTACCGGGTGTGGCTGTCGGAGATCATGCTGCAACAGACGCAGGTCAGGACGGCGGCGCCGTATTTCGAGCGCTTCGTAGCTGCGCTGCCGACCTTGCCGGCGTTGGCGGCGGCGCCGCGGGACACCGTGCTCGCGCTGTGGTCGGGCCTGGGCTACTACGCCCGCGCACGCAACCTGCATGCAGCAGCGAAGCAGTGCGTCCAGCAGCACGGCGGCGAACTCCCCCGTGATCTGCAGGCGTTGATAGCGCTGCCGGGGATCGGCCGCAGCACCGCCGCCGCGATCCTTGCGCAGGCTTGGGGCGATCCCCATGCGATCCTCGACGGCAATGTGAAGCGGGTGCTCGCGCGCTACTACGGAGTGAGCGGATGGCCGGGCCTTCCTGCGGTCGAACGCGAGCTGTGGCGTCTGGCGGAGTCGCATCTCGACGTCGCCTCCATGGCATCGCACCGGATGGCCGATTACACGCAGGCGCAGATGGATCTCGGCGCGACGATCTGCACACGCGCGAATCCCGCCTGCGTGCTGTGTCCGCTACAGGCGGACTGCATCGCGCGCCGCGAAGGACGCACGGCGGAGCTGCCGACACCCCGGCCGGGCAAGGTGCTGCCACGCCGCGAAGCAGGCGTCCTGTGGCTTGAAGACGCCGAGGGACGCGTGCTGCTGGAACGGCGCCCGCCGGTCGGCGTGTGGGCGTCGTTGTGGTCGCTACCGCAGACCGGGCCGGATGCACTCGATCGCGCGCAGTGGCTGCAAGCCCATGTCAATGCGTCGCCGGAGGATGGCGAGCGTCTTGCAACGGTGGCGCACGGATTCAGCCACTACCATCTCGACCTGCACCCTTTCCGCTGGCGCAACGTCGCGCTGCGCACCGCGGTGGCGGACAATGACGCACTGCGCTGGGTGCCTGCGCATGAACTAGAGTCGCTCGGCATTCCCGCACCAATCCGGCGCCTGCTCGGCACCCTCCCCTGATAGAAGGCCCCGCTATGCCCCGAACCGTCCACTGCGAATACGAAAAGGTCGAAACCGAGGGCCTGGACTTCGTGCCGTGGCCCGGCGAGCTGGGCAAGCGCGTGTATGCCGGCATCGGCAAGAAGGCGTGGGGCGCCTGGTTGGCGCACCAGACCATGCTCATCAACGAGAACCGTCTCTCGCCCATGGACCCGAAGCACCGCGAATTTCTGCAACAGGAGATGGAAAAGTTCCTGTTCGGCGGCGGTGCGGACAAGCCTGCGGGCTACGTTCCTTCCGCCGACTGAAGCGCAACGCGCCATGTCACTGGCGACCTGCCACGTCTGAGATCGCTGCAAAACGCGCGTTCCGCGCGAACTCACGTCGGCAGACGTGCCGTTGCTCGGTCAATGCACGCTCACCGGCCTACAACGTGCCTACTTCGCGCGCTCGGCTTCCGAAACGCTTCGCATCTCGCGCTGTGCGGTACGTATCGCCGCGATATCCAGTGGCCGGATCTCGCGGATATGGCAGGGGATGTTCACGCCTGCCTGGTTCAGCGGCACCACTTGGTCGAAACGTGCATACACCGTTCGGAACTGGTGCGTGAGCGTGATTGCCTGCGCGAAGTCCAGTTCCGGACATGCGCCGGTCAAGGTCAGCAGGTAGGCCTGTCTGGGACGCGTCCAGACCGCCAGCGCCGAATCCCCCAGCGGCGTCC
>CADCUA010000709.1 GCA_902805755.1 uncultured Lysobacter sp. | reverse complement strand
GGCGCTTGAGGTCGGCGTGCGCATCGGCCAGCTCGCGGCCGCCGATCTTGATCTTGTCCAGCAGGCGGAACGGCGCGGCGAACACCGGCCCCATCTTCGCGAGCCGACGCGCGAACGCACCCATGTGCACCTGCGACGCGCCGGACTCGATCGCGACGGACGCAAGATGGTGCCCTTCGTCGAACACGAAGATGCACGCGGCCGGATCGCCGATGAGAAAGTTCTCCGACGTCGACTCCGCATCGGCCTTGCCGTCGAGCTCCAACGCGGCGATCACCATCGCGTGGTTCGCGACGACGATGTCGGCATCGCGGATGTCCTTGCGCGCCGACAGCACCGGGCAGCGCTGCGAGTAGGCGCAGCGGCTGTTCGCACATGCCCCGGACGTCGTGCTCAGCAGCGGGCGCACGGAATCGGGAATCGCGCGCGGCGCTTCGTCCAGGTCGCCGTTCCACGTGCCCTTGTCGAATGCGCTGACCAGCGCTTCCACCGCGCGGATCTCGTCAAGCTGCGGCGGCTTCGGCCAGCCGGCGTTCGGCAGATCGAGGCCGAGATCGGCCTGCATCGTCTGCCCGCCCGCAAGGTCCATGGCATCGCGCACGCACAGGTAGCGCGTGCGTCCTTTCGCGAGCGCGACCTTCGCTTCGATACCGGTTGCCGCCAAGAACGCCGGCAGGTCCTTGCTCATCAGCTGCGCCTGCAGCGCGACGGTTGCCGTGGACAGCACGAGCTTGCGCTTGCCGATCTGCGCGGTCGGGATGCCGGCAATCAGGTAGCCCAGCGACTTGCCGGTGCCGGTCGGCGCTTCGGCGACGGCAAAGCCACCGGTCGAGCCCAGCGCGCGCGAGGACGCCGCGATCAGGCTGCGCTGCGAACGGCGCGCCTTGAAGCCGGGAAGCTTGCTGGTGACCTGCTCGTAGGCAAGGCGAACGGCGGTCTTGGCCGCCTCGTCGAGGACGCGGGGGCCGACAGGAGTGCTCATGCGGTGGTGCCTGGTGCGAGGCGCGGTGCGCGCCGGTGGTTCCGGCGCGGCATTGTGCTCGGGCCGCGTCTCACGACGGTCTCAGCAGGCGCTGGGCATCGCTACAGCCGGGCGCCTGTATCGACGCGGCGATCCCGACCGCAGTGCCCGGGCGTCACCGGCCACGCATGCACCGCCTCGGCGGCATTCCATGCGATTGCGGGAATGATCGGGGGCGCTCGACGCCCCCGATCAAGCAGTGCAGCAGCAGCGCTCAGCGGTGCGCCTGCGCCCTGGACTCGCCAACTCGGCCCGCACGCGACAGCGGAACCAGCTGCCACAGCGCCGACAGGCCCACCAGTGTGTAGACCACGCGCGAAAGCAGTGCGTCCTGGCCGCCGAACAGCGCCGCCACCAGATCGAACTGGAACAGGCCAACCAGGCCCCAGTTGATGCCGCCGATGATCAAAAGTACGAGAGTGATGAGGTTGATGCCTTTCACGGGGATTCTCCGGATTTTCAGGGGAAACGACGGTCACGACGGTCGCCGCAAGCAACAGG
>CADCUA010000708.1 GCA_902805755.1 uncultured Lysobacter sp. | reverse complement strand
AGTAGCAGTCCGGCCAGTACGGGTTGCCTTCACCGCTGCCGGGCGGCTGCAGCGAGAAGCGCTTGTAGGTCCATTGGTACTGCGCCGGATCGCGCCGCGCGACCTGCTCGACCGCCCCGTTCAGTGCGGCGACCGACGCCGGCAGGTCGGCGCCGGCAATCGCGTCCGGTCCCGTGCGCAGGTGCAGCGCGAAGCGCGGCCCGCGCGTCTCGATGCGTTCGCACCAGGCGATGACGACCTGCGCGCCGGTGCGCGCCGCCAGGCGGCTGAGCAGCGTCATCGTCAGCGCGGGCCGGCCGAAGAACGGCGCGAATTCACCTTCGCCCTGCTTCGGTTGCTGGTCGGGCAGGATGCCGACGACGCCGCCGTCCTTGAGCCGGCGCAGCAGTTCGCGCACCGCACTGGCTTCCGCGCGCACCTGCGTCACGCGCTTTGCGTCGCCGTCCGCGGCGCGTACGCGATTGAGGAACGCCTCGCCGACTTCCGATTCAGGCGGTGCGTAAAGAACCGCAAGCGGCGTGCGCGAGGCCAGCCACTGGTTCAGCAGCTCCCAGTTGCCGAAATGCGGCGCCACCACGATCACGCCGCGTCCGCGTGCAATCGCCGCGTCGAGCAGCGCAGCGCCGTGCACTTCGGTGATCAGCGCCAGGTTCTCGGCATGCGGCCGCGTCCAGAAGCGCAGTGTTTCCAGCGCCTGGCGCGCGGTGCCGCGCACGATCGCATCGCGCAACTGCGCGCGCTCGCCGGGCAGCAGTTCGGGGTAGGCCAGTTCCAGGTTGCGCGCGGTGACGCAGGCCGTGCGTGCATTGCGGCGCAGCATGCGTCGCGCGGCGAGATCGGCCAGTCCCGTCAGCCAGGACCAGGGCACGACGCGCAGCAGCAGTGCAGCAAGCAGGTGCAGCGCGCGGGCGGTGAACTCGGTCATGCGTTCAGTGTAAGCGGCGCGTGCACAGCGAAGACACGTTGACCGGCCCAGGCGCGCTCGCGAGGATCAGCACTTCCGCCCCGTTTCGAACGCCCATGCTCGCCTTGATCCAGCGCGTCACCGAAGCGCGCGTCACCGTCGACGATGAAACGATCGGCGCGATCGGGCCGGGCCTGCTCGCCCTTGTCGGCGTCGAGCCCGGCGACGGTGACGCGCAGGTCGAGCGCATGGCCGAACGCCTGCTCGGTTACCGCGTCTTCGCCGACGCCTCCGGCCGCATGAACCTCGGCCTGGGGCAGATGGGCGGCGGGTTGTTGCTGGTCAGCCAGTTCACGCTCGCGGCCGACACGCGCAGCGGCATGCGCCCGGGCTTCAGCACCGCGGCCGCGCCGGAGATCGCTGAACCCGTGTTCAACCGGCTGGTGGAAACATGCCGTCAACAGCACGCCGGACGGGTGGAAACCGGCCGTTTCGGTGCCCATATGGTGGTGAGCCTGGTCAACGACGGCCCGGTCACGTTCCTGTTGCGCGCCTGAAGGCGCGGGGCGGCCCGCTGGCCGGCGCTGCTATACTGGAACGTTCAGTATCCAACATCACGTGGTAGC
>CADCUA010000707.1 GCA_902805755.1 uncultured Lysobacter sp. | reverse complement strand
CGGATGCTTCCTGCAGCAGCTCGCCCAGATGGCGCAGGTCCGTCAGCAGACGCTCGCCATCGGGCAGGCGCGCGAGCTCCGCACCGCTTTCAGCCATGACGTCGCGGATGACGGCGAGCACTCCCGCTGCGTGCCACCGTGCCCGCAGCCGCACGAAGCGCTGCGCCATCTGTTGCCAGCGAGGCGCGTCATCGTGCAGCGCCAGCAGGCTGTCGAACGTCGCGCCGCCGAGCCGCGTGGCCAGTGCCGCGCGAACGGCCGGCTCGTGGCGCGCGTGTTCAACACCGTGCAGGAAGATCTGCAACTCGCGTGCAAGCTCGGTGGTGAACACGCTGTCGCGCCCCGCACCCACGCAAGGCACCGCGCGTTCGCACAGCAGCTCGCGCAGTCGTGCAACGTGGCTGTGCCTGGGCAGCAATACGGCGATGTCACCCGGCCTGAGCGCATCGGCGCCGATGCATTGTTTCCGCGACCCGAGCATGTCCGCGATCTGATTCGCGCACGCGCGCAGTGCAGCATCGCAACGAGCATCCGCGTTCGCCGGGATCTCGTCCTGCAGGTGGAACACCAGCGGCCGCGCGCAGGCCACTCCGTCCTCGAGCAACGGTGACGCGTCAGTATGGCCGGCTGCCACGACGGGCTCGGCGCGGATCGCGTCGGAAACCTGGCTCAATACCGCGCCTGCCGCGTCATGCCATTCGTTCAATGCGTTCACGAGCGCGGTCGACGAGCGGAAGTTCGTGGACAGGTGCAGCACGGTATCGGCGCCGGCGCGTGCCGCCAGATAGGCCTGCACATCGCCGCCACGGAAGCGGTAGATCGCCTGCTTCGGGTCGCCGATCATGACCAGGCGCCCACGCGGGATGCCATCTGCATCGCGGTACAGACGGTCAAGGATCGCGAACTGTTGCGCGTCGGTGTCCTGGAATTCGTCGACCAGCATCACCGGCCACGCATCGTGCAAGCGCATCGCGAAAGCCGCACCTCCGTCGCCATGCAGCGCGCCATGCACGCGCGCGATCTGCGCATCGAACGTCAGCAGGCCGCGCTCGCGCAGATAGCGCTCCCGCTGCACCACCAGCCGGTCGCGGAAGCGCTTCAGCGCAAGCGCCTTGTGCGGTGCGCCCGCATGCGCAAGCACCTGCACCGCGCGTCGTGCGAACCGGAGCGCGGGATGCACCAGCGCGGCTTCGAGCTGCGCCGGCTTGAACTGCTTGTGCACCTCGTCGAACAGATGCTTGCGCCAGTCCTTGCGCAGCGGCACTTCCGGATCGCCACCGTCGATTACATGGACGACTTCCTCCAGCACCGCGATGATCGCGCTGTTGGACTTCGTGAATTTCGTGCGGTCGTCGAGGAATTCGCGCAGCCGCTGCGCCTGCAGCGGGTGCATCACTTCGTCGATGAGGTGCGGATCGAGTTCGCGGATATCGATGCCGGGCGAAAGTGCGCGCTCCATGGCTTGCACCAGCGCATCGCGTCCCGCAGCCAGCCACGCACGCGCGCCGGCATCGAGTGTTTCGGCCGACT
>CADCUA010000706.1 GCA_902805755.1 uncultured Lysobacter sp. | reverse complement strand
GCAGCATGACAACCGCAAGGGCGAGCAACATGTAGAGCACGGTCAGACCCCTCCGGTCACGGCGGCTTCGGGCGCGGGCACGATCGCCGGCCGCCCGCGGTATAGGCCCAGCATCCGGTTGAGGACGCTGTCCAGGCTTGCGTAGCGCTCGATCATATTGCGGGCTTCCTCGCCGAGTTCATGTCGCTGCTGCGGCGACAGCGCGGCCGCTTCCTCGAGGCAGCGCGCAAGCCCTTCGACATCCAGCGGTTCGAACAGCCAGCCGTTCACGCCCGTGCGCACCAGATCCTCGCTGCCACTGATGCGACTGGCGATCATGGGCAGGCCGCTGGCCATGCATTCAAGAAGCGTGTTGGACAGGCCTTCCACGGTGGAAGGCAGCACACCGACGTCAGCGTCGGCAAGCAGCGCTTCGACATCCGAGCGGTGCCCGGTGAACTCCACAGAATCGCCGAGTCCGAGTCCCGCAGCATGCTGTTTGAGCTGTGCATCGAGCGGGCCGCCACCGACGATGCGCAGATGCGCATCGGGATGACGCTGCCGGGCGATCGCAAATGCATCGAGCAGGCGGAACAGATTTTTGGGCGACACCAGGCGGCCGATGAAAAGAAAGCGCACGCCGGCGCGCAGTTCGCGGGTGAGTGGCTGGAACCGCGAGGTGTCCACGGCGTTCGGCACCGCCGCGATGCGGTCCTGGGGAATACCGCGCTTCGTGATGCCGTCGGCGATGCGCTGGCTGATCGCCTGCCACGCATGCGCACGGCGCAGGCCGCCATAAAGGAAGCGATTAACGAGCTTCGGGTTCGGTGCCAACGTGCCTGTCATGAACTCCGTCGCGCTGGCCACCTTGACCACGACCTGCGGCTTGGAAAACTTGCTTCCGAGGAAGGCCGCAACCGCACCCAGCCGGCGCGGTGAGTGCACATGCCACGCGTCGTAGCGCCCGCGTCGTGAGAACAGAAACATCGCGAAGCGCAGCATCAACCACAGACCGCCCAGCACATGGATGGACGGGAACCTCAGGCGCACCACCGGTACGCGGTCAATGCGCGTGACCAGTCGATCACCGGCCGCAGGCACGATAGGCGCGAAAACCGTGACCCGATGGCCACGGCGACGCAGCGCTTTCGCGAGCGTACGCACCTGCAGCTCGGTGCCACCACCCTGCAGCGGCGGGTAGGTGCCGTCTAGCACCATGAGTACATGCAGCGAAGGACCTGTGTCCGCCATCGTGCCGATTTCCTTGGTTGTCGCCGTGCTCATTCCAGGCTCAGGCCGAGCCGTCTTCCGTCGCACACGTTCCGACGCGCGCCGCTGTCTGGCCGCCGCGCCGTCCGCGACGCAGGCAACGTTCGTAGACGGCGGTCGTGGCAGCGACGAGTGCGGGGATGCCATAGGTGCGTGTGACGTAGTCGCGGGCCTGCGTGGCGAGCTGCGAGCGCAGTGCCGCGTCCTGGGACAGGCGCGCAATATGCGTGGCGAGCGCGGCCGAGTCGTCCGACGCGAACAGCAGCCCGGTGCGCTCATGCTGGATGAGCTCGGGTGTGCCGCCGACCGCTGATGCGATCACTGGGCAACCCGCTGCCATCGACTCCAGCAGTGAATTCGACAGGCCTTCGAAGTGCGACGGCAGCACCAGGAAGTCGGCCGCCTGCATCAGGCGCGTCGCATCGCTGCGCTCGCCGAGGAAGCGGATGCTGTCGAGGATGCCGGCGCTTTCCGCGAGCTGTTCCGCGTGCACGCGCAGGGGGCCGTCGCCAGCGAGCGCAACAAACGGACGTTCCGCGGGTGGCAGCAGGGCGACCGCGCGGATCAGGCAGTCGATATTCTTCTGCGGCACCAGACGCCCCACGAACAGGCAGAACGCACGTCCTGCGGGCGTGCCCAGCTCCGTCCGTACGGCCTCGCGCTCCGCCTGCGCGGCAGGCGGCGGCACGACGACGCCGTTGGGGATGGTGTCGAAGAAGCTGTCAGCGACGCGCGTGTACTGGGCTGTCGTGCGGGCACCGGCGGCAGAGTTCGCGATCACGCCGGCGCTGCGCGTGACGATGAACCGCTTGAGCGGCCAGTACCAGCGCGGCTTCTGCACCTGCTGGTTGCGCTCGGATGCGATCAACGGTGAATCGACGCGCGCGACCATCTTCGCGATCACCGCCCACAGTTCGGCCGTGACCGAGAACGCGTGGATCAGGTCGTAATTGCCCTCGCGCAGGATGCGCGCGAAGTCGCGCACGAAGCGCAGGTCGAGGCGTCCGCGCTTGGGCAGCATGCGCGCGGGGATGCCCGCGTCCTTCAGACGCTCGATCAGGAACGAGTGGTTGCGGAAGTACAGCAGCTCGGGCTGCCAACGCTCGCGGTCGAGGCCGGTGAGCAGGTGGACGATCTGGCGCTGGCTTCCGCCCACTTCCATCTCGTCAATGATTACCAGGATCTTTTTAGGCGACATCGGAAGCGGCCTTCATCATCAGTTGGTGCAGTTTTCGCGCTTCTTTGCGCGCATCGAATTGCTGCTCGATCTGCTCGCGCGCATCGGTCGCGAGCCTGCGCCGCAGCGTCGCATCGGACAGCAGGCGTTCCAGCGCGTGAGCAAAGGCAGCGGGGTCGCGCTCGGCGACGAGCAGGCCGTTGGTGCCGTCGCTGATCAGCTCGGGAATTCCGGAGGTGCGGCAGCTCAGCACGGGACATCCTGAAGCCATCGCTTCCATCAACGCGACCGGGATGCCGTCGCGGCCACCGTCATCGGCGATCTGGCAGGGCAGGGCGAATACGGCGGCTTCATCCAGCCACTGGCGCACAACTTCCTGCGGCTGTGCGCCGGCAAGCTGTACCTGGTCCTGCAGGCCGTGGCGTTCGATGAGTGCCTGCAGCTCGGCGCGCAGTGGGCCGTCGCCGATGACACGGCAGCGGAATCGCGTGCCCCTGTCGCGCAGCAGCGCGAGCGCGTTGATCAGTGTGTCGAAGCCCTTGATAGGGTGCAGTCGGCCGGTCGACACGATGAGATCGTCGCTGCGGCCATCCGGCTGCCATGCGATGTCATCGACATACACACCGCAATGCACGACCTGCATCTTCTGGTGCGCGCGACGTGAGACATGGCGGTCCAGCCATTCGATGTTGTGGCGCGAGATCGTGATGGCCAGTGCGGCGTCTTCGAGCTTGCGATCGAGCAGGTGCCGGTTGACGAAAATATCGTGCGCGTGGGAAGTGAAACCGAACGGGCGCCCGAGCATGCGGCCCAGCGCCCACGCGACGGTCGAGGGGTAATTCGCCCAGTGCGAATGGATCAGCTCGGGGTCGAACGACTTCAGCCATTCCATGTGCTCCAGCCCACGTGCGAATGCGGCGAGCGACTTGAGCATCACGTCAGGTTGGCGCCAGGTGCCGCCGACGATGCCTGCAACAGCACCGAATACCTTGAGCGGCTGTCGAACCACTGCGCCCACCACGCGTCGCGCTGCAACCGGAACTGCCTGTGGCGTCTTGAGCCGACCCAGCAGCGCTGCGGCATCCGTCTGCACGAGACCTTCAGGCGAGTGCTTGAGCGACAGGATCCGCACGTCGACACCGTCCTCGATCAGCGTGCTGATCTCGCGGACGATGAAGGTTTCCGACCAGCAGGTAAACGCGGAGACGACGTACACAACGCGACGCGGCTATGGCAGCGGCGCCGACGATACGTCGGAGAGTGAGGGCGATTCTTCTGCCGTCGGCAGGTCGATCTTCAGTCGGGCATTCATGATGGCGGTATGCGCCGCGCCTCGTTTCGAATTTGTCGGGTATGCGTTCAAGAAGAACGCTCAACGGCTCCCGGCGAGGCCATCCGTGGATACGCTCATCCTCGTGAATTCAGGATTCAGACGGCTGAACGCAATGCGGCGCCAGCCGTTCCGGGCGTGGCGCCGCATGTGTCATCGGTTTGCGGCGGATGGCCGCGCATGGCTCAGCGGATCGGCGTCCAGGTGACGACCTTATCGCCTCGCAGGAAGCGCACCAGGCTGATCGCTGACGCAAGGTTCGTGAGCAGAAAGTAATACGGCTGCGCCAGCAGTTTCGAGCCATTGACCGCGCGCAACTGCAGGAACCCGAGCAGGCCGATCGTGATCGCGATCAGCTGCAGCGCGAGCAGCCAGACGTACTCGCCCCGGTAGGCCAGGACGGCGTTGGAGACGAGCGCAGCGGTGCAGAATATCGGCGAGAGGTAACGCAGCAGCTTGTGTGACCACAGCTGCCACGCGAAGGCACCGAAACGGAACGGGTTGAGGAAGCGGCGTTGCTGCGCGAGAGCGACCAGGCTGCGGAGCGTGACACGCACGCGCATCGACAGTTCCTGGTCGGGACGATCCAGCGTGTCCTCGTAGCAGGTCGCGTCCGGTTCCAGCACCGTGCGCAGGCCCTGCTCGCGCACGACCATTGCCGTCACGAAGTCGCTGATGAGGTCAGGCGCGATTGCCCGGTATGCACTGCGGCGCACCGCGTACAGACAGCCACTGACACCGATCAACGAACCCAGCGCGCTCTCGGCCATGCGCAGCGCGATTTCGTAGCCCCAGTAAGAGGTGCCGCCGCTGCCGGTCGCATCCTTCGCGCGCGCGACATAGGTCAGGCGCCCGGCCACACAGCCCACGGCCGGGTCGTGGAAGTTGCGCGCCATCGCCTTCAGGGTATTCGTCGTGACCGTGGTCGTTGCATCGGTGAACACGATGACTTCGCCACTTGCCGCGGCAGCCGCGGCGTTCTGGCAGGCCGTCTTGCCCTGGCGACCCTCGATGCGGAGCAGGCGCACGTTCGGCGCGCCGTAGGTCTGCACGATGCGGTCGGTCGCGTCATTCGAAGCGTCGGATGCAACGATGACGTCCAGGCGGTCTTCCGGGTAATCCAGTTCGAGGACATTGCGGATCTTGTCCGCGATCTGTTTTTCCTCGTTGTACGCCGTGATGACCATGGTGATCGACGGCAGCGACGGGCCCCGGTTGACCGGTTGCCCGAAGAGCTTGCCCAGAA